>NZ_JBEZUZ010000028.1:0-74140 GCF_040636735.1 Streptomyces sp. NPDC035033
CCGCCCCCTCGGGATCCACCTCGTTCCGCAGCGACTGGAAGCTGCCGATGACCACGGCGGGCGAGGCCCACTCCCAGACCCGCAGGGTGGGGGCCCGCCGTCCGGCGGCGACCTCGGCGGTGAGCACCTCGTCCAGCGCCATGTGCAGGGCGGGGGCCTGGGGCCCCGTGCGCACCAGCTGCCAGTCGTAGTCGCTCCACTCGGTCGCGTGGGCCAGGGCCCGCCGGACGGCGATGCCGATTCCTTCCGCGGTCAGCCCGAACATCACGGTCGACCCGGGCAGCGCCGCGGTGATCCGGGCCGCCAGGCCCGCGGCGTCCGTCGAGGAGGGAGCACCCTCCAGGGCGCTGTCGATCGCGAGGATCGCCTCGTCGGGCTCCAGGAAGAAGTCCCCGGCCACCCGCACGTCGCGGAGCACCCCTTCCTCGACCTCCAGATCGACGACGACGAGCTTGCCGCCGGGTGCCTTGTACTCACCGTGCACCGTTTCGTTCCCTTCCGGCGCGGGGCCGGGACCCCGGCCCCGCGAACCCAGCAGTCGGACAGACCCGCGCATACCTCGCATCGCACTTTAGGTCATGCCCCCGGGGCGGGCCGGGGGAGCGGCCGCCCCCGACGGGGCCGGGCCCGAAGCGGCACGGCCGGCCGCGACGTCAGCGGCCGGCCGACGGGTTCCCCGGGCGCGGCGCGGGGCCGGTGGCGAGGAGTTCGGCGAGACCGCTCCGGGTGGTGGCGATGACGACGCGGTCCTGGGGGCGGAGCACGTACCCGGGGTGGAGGTCCCACAGGAGCTGGGGCTGGGCGCCGTCGTGCGGGACGGCTCCGCCGCGACCCGTGGCCCTCGGCGCGCGGCCCCCGGTGCCGTCATGATCCCCCGTCACCGGCGGTGCGCCGTCGTGCGTGCACCGTGTCACGGCCGCGCGCCCCCGTCGACTGCCCGGCTCCGGCAATCCGGGGGCTTTCGGTGCCGTGGCCGCACGGAGGAGGGGAGGAACTCCCCACGAGGGGCGTCCGTACGCCGGGTCCGGCGGCCGGCGGGGCTCGTGCCGCGAGGGCCCCGGCCGCCGCGGGAGGACGGCGGACTCGTGGAAGAGCCGCCCGGCCGTCGGACCCACGTGCTTAGCTGGACCCATGATCGAATCCTTCCTTGAGCACGTCCTCGACGGCGGCACCACCGAGGTGGAGGAGGCGGTCCGCAAGGCGGCCGCGGCGGAGGTCATGCCGCGCTTCCGGCAGCTCGCCGACCACGAGATCATCGAGAAGAGGGGGCCGTACGACCTGGTGACGGTCGCCGACCGGGCCGCCGAGGAGCATCTGACCCGGTCGCTGACGGCCCTGCTGCCCGGCTCCGTCGTGGTCGGCGAGGAGGCCGTCCACGCCGACCCGGAGCTGTACGGGGCGCTGCGCGGCGACGCTCCGGTCTGGATCGTCGACCCGGTCGACGGCACCCGCCAGTTCGTCCGCGGCGAACCCGACTTCTGCATGCTGGTCGCCCTCGCCCGGCGCGGCGAACTCCTCGCCTCCTGGACCTACGCCCCGGCCAGGGGCGAGCTGGCGGTCGCGGTGAAGGGCCGCGGCGCGACGCTGAACGGGGCGGCGGTCAGGGCGGGTTCGCCCGCCCCGGGCGCGGTCCTGGAGGTCGCCACCTCGCACCCCGACTACACCACGCCCGACCAGAAGCGGGCCCTGCTCGGCCTGGTCACCGAGGGCGTCCGGACCCGCCCCTGCGGCTCGGCCGGCCTGGAGTACCTGTCGATCGCCACCGGCGCGCTCGACGGCGTCGCCTTCAACTGGGAGTACGCCTGGGACCACGCGGCCGGGCTGCTGCTGGTCGCGGAGGCGGGCGGCGCGCAGACCACCGTCGCGGGCGGGCCCTTCCGGATCGCCGGGGACAACGCGCTGCCGTTCACGGCGGCCCGGGACGCGGCCACCGCCGAACGGATCCGCGCCCTGCTCGCCGCCGGACCCGCCGACCCCGCCGAGCCTGCCGGACCCGCCGGACCCGCCGAACCTTCCGGACCCGCCGGTGCCCCTGGTGCCGCCGGGCCCGCCCAGGGCTGATCCGTGGCCGCGTACGGGGGAGCCCGCCCGGAGGCCGTCCGCGGCCGCGGGCCGGGGCGACGGCGGCTGACGTGGCGTCACGGGCCGCCGTCCGGGGCGGAAGCACCGCCTCCCGGGGGGCCGCTCCGCCGGCGGCGGGGCCGGGCCTATCCTGGGCCTGCCGAACCGCCGGCCGACGGGAGGAGTCCGAGGTGACGTCACTGCTCGACGCCGTCGTCGTGGGGGCGGGCCCCAACGGACTGACCGCCGCCGTGGAGCTGGCCCGCCGCGGCCACTCCGTGGCCGTCTTCGAGGCGAAGGAGACCGTCGGCGGCGGAGCCCGTACCGAGGAGCTCACCCTCCCCGGCTTCCGCCACGACCCCTGCTCCGCCGTCCACCCGCTCGGCGCCGGCTCGCCCGTCTTCCGGACCATGCCGCTCGACCGGTACGGCCTGGAGTGGCTCCACCCCGAGCTGCCCATGGCCCACCCGTGGGACGACGGCACCGCCGCCGTCCTCTCCCGCTCCGTCGCCGAGACCGCCGCCTCCCTCGGCCCGCGCGACGCCGGCACCTACCGCCGGCTCGTCACCCCCTTCCTCGGCACGTGGGAGACGCTCTTCCGGGACTTCATGCAGCTGCCGCTCACCGCGCTGCCCCGCGACCCGGTCGGACTCGCCCGTTTCGGCCTCGCCGGACTGCCGCCCTCCACCTGGCTGCTGCGCCGCTTCCGCGACGAGAAGGCCCGCGGCCTCTTCGCCGGCATGGTCGGACACGTCATCGCCCCCCTCGACGGCTTCGCCACCTCCGCCGTCGGCCTCGTCTTCGCGCTCGCCGCGCACGCCGTCGGCTGGCCCGTGCCCCGGGGCGGCTCGCAGGCGATCCCGGACGCCCTCACCGCGTACCTCACCGACCTCGGCGGCACCGTCCACACCGGCTACGAGGTCAAGCGCCTCGACGACCTGCCGCCCGCCCGCGCCTACCTCTTCGACACCTCGCCCACCGCCCTCGCCCGCATCACCGGCTTCGGCGCCCACCACTACGCCCACTACCGGTACGGCGCCTCCGCGTTCAAGCTCGACTACGCCCTCGACGGCCCGGTGCCCTGGACCGCCGAGGAAGCCCGCCGGGCCGGCACCGTCCAGGTCGGGCCCACCGCCGGCGAGATCGACACCGCGCTGCGCCAGGCGTCCTCCGGCACCGCCCCCGACGTGCCGTTCCTCATCACCTCCCAGCCCAGCCTCGTCGACCCGTCCCGCGCCCCCGAGGGCCGGCACGTCTTCTGGGCGTACGGGCACGTGCCCAACGGCTGGCGCGGCGACCTCACCGACGCCGTCGAGCGGCAGATCGAGCGCTTCGCCCCCGGCTTCCGCGACCGGATCCTCGCCCGCGCCACCGCCGGGCCGCCCGAACTCGCCGCCCGCAACGCCAACTACATCGGCGGCGACATCGCCTGCGGCGCCGCCCGCGGCCTCCAGCTCGTGCTGCGCCCCACCCCCTCCCCGTGGCCGTACCGCACCCCCCACCCGTCCGTCTTCCTCTGCTCCTCCGCCACCCCGCCCGGCCCCGGCGTCCACGGCATGTCGGGGCACAACGCGGCCAAGGCCGTCTGGCGCCACCTGAGGAACCCGGACGGACGCGCCTAGACTCGGCCCATGGCGAAGTACATCGACGTGCACCCCGCGAACCCCCAGCCGCGCATCATCGACGGCGTGGCCGACTCGATCCGCAAGGGCGGGCTCATCGCCTACCCCACCGACTCCTGCTACGCCCTCGGCAGCCGCATCGGCAACCACGACGGGCTCCAGCGCATCCGGGAGATCCGCCGCCTCGACGACCGGCACCACTTCACCCTCATGTGCGCGGACTTCGCCCAGCTCGGCCAGCTCGTGCACATCGACAACCGGGTCTTCCGCGCAGTCAAGGCCGCCGTCCCCGGCGCGTACACCTTCATCCTGCCCGGCACCAAGGAGGTGCCCCGCCAGCTCCTCCACCCCAAGAAGAAGACCGTCGGCGTCCGCATCCCCGACCACACCGTCACCCAGGCGCTGCTCGCGTCACTCGGCGAACCCCTGCTCTCCAGCACCCTCCTCCTGCCCGACGAGGAGGAGCCGCTGACCCAGGGCTGGGAGATCAAGGAGCGCCTCGACCACCAGGTCGACGCCGTCCTCGACTCCGGCGACTGCGGCACCGTCCCCACCACCGTCGTCGACTTCTCCAGCGGCGAGCCCGAGGTCGTCCGCGTCGGCGCCGGGGACCCCACCCGCTTCGAGTGACCGGCGGGCCACCCGTCGCCGGGCGGCCCTCACTCGCCGGCGGGGAAACACCGTACGGTCGGGTGAACGTCCGCCCACCCGACCGCCGGAGGCCGATCCGTGATCGTCATCGCCCACGTCAGCGACATCCACGTCGACACCGGGGAGCGCGCCGCCGCCCGCACCCGGGCCGTCCTGCGCCACCTGGAGGAGCTGCCGTACGACCTCGCGGCCGTCCTCGTCAGCGGCGACGTCACCGACCACGGCGCCCCCGCCGAGTACGACCGCGCCCGCGCGCTGCTCACCAGCCGCCACCCGCTGGTCGTCTGCCCCGGCAACCACGACGACCGCGCCGCCTTCCGGGCCGGCCTCGGACCGCTGCTCCACGAGACCGGCGACCCCGCCCCGACCGCCCCCGTCGACCAGGTGCTGCGCGGCGACGGCTTCGTCCTCGCCGTCTGCGACTCCTCGATCCCCGGCAAGCACGACGGGTACCTGGAGGACACCACCCTGGAGCGGCTGGACGCGGTCCTCGCCGACACCCCGCCCACCACGCCCGTCCTCGTCGCCTTCCACCACCCGCCGGTCCCGCTCCACACCCCGTACGTGGACGAGATCCGCCAGTTCGGCGAGGAGCGGCTCGCCGCGCTCGCCGGCCGGCACCCGCACCTCACCGCCTTCCTCGCCGGCCACGCCCACACGGCCGCCGCCACCACCTTCGCCGGCCGCCCCCTGCTCGTCGCCCCCGGCACCGTCTCCACGATCCGGCTGCCCTGGGAGCACCCGGGCCCGGACAGCCCGCACGTCCACCTCGACACCCCGCCCGGGGTCGCCTTCCACGTCCTCGGCGACGACGGCCGGCTCACCACCCACTACCGGACCGTGCCCGTCGACTGAACCGGCCGCCGCACGTCCATGTCGTTTTTCTGCCAGCCGGCGGGCCGGGCGTCCCCGATCCTGGATCCATGCACACCGAGACCGAGCGCTGCGTACGGGCCGTCCAGTCCAAGGACGCCCGCTTCGACGGCGTCTTCTTCACCGCCGTCCGCACCACTCGGATCTACTGCCGGCCGAGCTGCCCGGCCGTCCCGCCCAAGCCCGAGAACATGGAGTTCCACCCCAGCGCCGCCGCCTGCCAGCGGGCCGGCTTCCGGGCCTGCAAGCGGTGCCGCCCCGACACCAGCCCCGGCTCCCCGGAGTGGAACGTGCGGGCCGACGCGGTCGCCCGCGCCGTGCGGCTGATCCAGGACGGGGTCGTCGACCGGGAGGGCGTCCCCGGTCTCGCCCGCCGGCTCGGCTGGTCCACCCGGCAGATCGAGCGCCAGCTCCTCGCCGAGCTGGGCGCGGGCCCGCTCGCCCTGGCCCGCGCCCAGCGCGCCCAGACCGCGCGCGTCCTCGTCGAGACCACCGGGCTGCCCTTCGGCGAGATCGCCTTCGCCGCCGGCTTCTCCTCCATCCGGTCCTTCAACGACACCGTCCGCGAGGTCTTCGCCCTCACCCCCGGCGAGCTCCGCGCCCGCGCCGCCCGGCCCGCCGCCCCCCACACCCCCGGCGTGATCTCCCTCCGGCTCCCCTTCCGGGCCCCGCTCGAACCGTCGAACCTCTTCGGCCACCTCGCGGCCACCGCCGTCCCCGGTGTCGAGGAGTGGCGCGACGGCGCCTACCGGCGGACGCTGGCCCTGCCGTACGGGCACGGCATCGTCGCGCTCGCCCCGCGCCCCGACCACATCGCCTGCCGGCTCTCCCTCACCGACCTCCGCGACCTCACCCAGGCCATCAGCCGCTGCCGCCGCCTCCTCGACCTCGACGCCGACCCCGTCGCCGTCGACGACCGGCTCCGTGAGGACCCGCTGCTCGCCCCGCTCGTCGACGAGGCGCCCGGCCGCCGCGTCCCCGGCACCGTCGACCCGGCCGAGTTCGCCGTCCGCGCCGTCCTCGGCCAGCAGGTCTCCACGGCCGCCGCCCGCACCCACGCGGCCCGCCTCGTCACCGCCCACGGCGTCCCCGTCGACGACCCCGAGGGCGGCCTCACCCACCTCTTCCCCACCCCCGAGGCGCTCTCCGGGATCGACCCCGAGACGCTGGCCCTGCCCCGCAGCCGCCGCACCACCCTGCTCACCCTCGTCCGGGCCCTCGCCGACGGGGAGCTGGCCCTCGGCCCCGACACGGACCGCGCCGAGACCCGTGCCCGGCTGCTCGCCCTGCCCGGCTTCGGCCCCTGGACCACCGAGGTCATCGCCATGCGCGCGCTCGGCGACCCCGACGCCTTCCTCCCCGGCGACCTCGGCGTCCGCCGCGCCGCCGAGGGCCTCGGCCTGCCCGGCACCCCCGCCGCGCTCACCGCCCGCTCCGGCCACTGGGCGCCCTGGCGCGCCTACGCCGTCCAGTACCTGTGGGCGACCGACTCCCACCCGATCAACCACCTCCCCGCGTAAGGAAGTTCCGCCATGCCCCGCACCGCCACGCCCCGCACGGTCGTGCACACGGTCGTGGACAGCCCCTACGAGCCGCTGACCCTGGTGGCCGTCGACGGCGTCCTCAGCCGCGTCCACATGACCGGCCAGCGCCACCGCCCGCCCGAGGAGACCTTCGGCGCGCGCGACCCGCGCCCCTTCGGCGAGGCGATCCGCCAGCTCGACGCCTACTTCGCGGGCGAGCTCACCGACTTCGACCTGCCGCTCCACCTGGAGGGCACCCCGTTCCAGCTGCGCGTCTGGGAACAGCTCCGGCTCATCCCGTACGGGGAGACCCGCACCTACGGCGAACTCGCCGAGGCCCTCGGCAACCCCGGCGCCTCCCGCGCCGTCGGCCTCGCCAACGGCAAGAACCCGGTCAGCGTCATCGTCCCCTGCCACCGCGTCATCGGCTCCGGCGGCGGCCTCACCGGCTACGGCGGCGGCCTGGACCGCAAGAAGCGCCTGCTCGCCTTCGAGGCGGGCGCCGCCGCCCCGGACGCCCTGTTCTAGGCGAGCCGCTCCAGCAGCGCCGGCAGGGCGGTGCCGATCGGCTCGCGCAGGACCTCGGCGGCGAGCGGGTCGTACGGGGTCGGCTCGGCGTTCACGACGATCAGCCGGGCCCCGTGCTCGGCCGCGATCCCGGCCAGCGAGGCCGCCGGCTGCACCTGGAGGCTCGTCCCGGCCGCGACGAACACCTCGGCGGCCTTGGCCACCGACATCGCGTTCCCCAGCACCACCGGGTCGAGCCGCTGCCCGAACATCACCGTCGCCGGCTTCAGGATCCCGCCGCACGCCAGGCACGCCGGGTCCGGGTCGCCGGCGTCGAGGCGCTCCAGGGCCTCGGCCATCGGCGAGCGGGCGTGACAGGCCGTGCACACCACCGACCGGACGGAGCCGTGCAGTTCGAACACCTTCCGCTCCGGCGTCCCCGCCGCCTGGTGCAGCCCGTCCACGTTCTGCGTGATCACCCGCACCGCGTGGCCGGTCCGCTCGAAGGCGGCGATCGCGCGGTGCGCCGCGTTCGGCTCCGCCGTCAGGAGCGAGGTCTCCCGCCGCATCAGCCACGAACGGCGGCGGACCTCCGGGTCGGCCATGTACGGCCCGTAGGTGACCAGCCGTTCGGCCTCGGGGTCCCGCCGCCAGAGGCCGTTCGGCCCCCGGTAGTCGGGGATGCCCGAGTCGGTGGAGACGCCGGCACCGGTGAGAAACGCGACCATGGTCATGGGGGAAGGCTAGGAGCCCCGGACGTCTCCCGCGACCGGGTTTCCCGGTGCTAGGTTCGCGCCCATGGCCAAGGTGAACATCGCGCTCGACGCCGAACTCGTCGTGGAAGTCATGGTCCTGGCGGGCGTCGGCAACCCGCAGGACGCGGTGGAGGCCGTCGTCCGCGACTACATCGCGCGCGGCCACCGCACGGAGGCCCGGACCGCCACCCGCGACGAGGCCCACCGCACCGGCGAGGCGCTGCCGCCCGAGCCCCCGCAGGGATGAGCGCCGCCGCGGACGGGGCCCGGACGGGGCCCGGTCCGCGGTGACGCCGCGTCAGTCCGGCCGGGTGGCCAGGCGCAGGGTCCGTTCCGCGAGTTCGCCGATCCCGGCGCCGTCGAAGCCGAACACCGCGCTGCGCACCCGGTCCCGCAGCGGCTCCGACCACTGCGGGGGGATCGCCGCCGCCCCGCACAGCACCCCGGCCACCGAACCGGCGGTCGCCCCGTTGGAGTCCGTGTCCAGGCCGCCGCGCACGGTCAGCGCGATCGTGCGGGTGAAGTCGCCCTCGCCGTAGAGCAGTCCTGCGGTCAGCACCGCCGCGTTCGGCACCACGTGGATCCAGCCGAGGCCGGCCGTCCGCGCCGCCAGTTCGTCGAGCGCCTCCGACCAGCCGAGCCCCGCCTCGTACAGCGCGATCGCCTCCCGCACGGTCCGGGCCAGCCGGCTCCCCGGCGGCACCACCTCCAGGGCCGTGACCAGGGCGGACCGGGCGTCGGGCGCGGTGAAGGCGGCGGCGGTCAGGGCGGCCGCCCACATCGCCCCGTACACCCCGTTCCCGGTGTGCGAGACCACCGCGTCCCGGCGGGCCAGGCCGGCCGCCCGGCGCGGGTCGCCGGGGCTCGTCCAGCCGTAGACGTCCGCCCGGATCAGCGCCCCGATCCACTCCTGGTAGGGGTTGTCGTACGTGGCGGTCAGCGGCGGCCGCAGCCCGTTGGCGAGGTTGCGGTACGCGGCCCGCTCGGCGGTGTACGTCTGGAGGTACGGCAGCCGCAGCAGCCACGCCTCGCCCACCTGCTCGGTGGTGAAGGCGAAGCCGTGCGTCTCCAGCAGGTGCAGCCCGAGCAGCGTGTAGTCGACGTCGTCGTCCCGGCAGCTCTCCCGGATCCCGCCGCGCACGCACCGCTGCCACTCGGGCCGCAGCGCGAAGCCGTGCGCCCCGGCGGGCGGCGGCGGGAGGTAGTCGGTGAGCGGCAGCGCGTCCGTGAGCCGCAGGTAGGCGTCGATCCGGGCCCGCGTCCAGTACTCGCCCTGCTCGACCGGCTTGCCCAGCATGTTCCCGGCGATCCGCCCGGTCCAGCCGCCGAGGATCCGGTCGGCGAGGCCGCGCCGGCCGGACTCCAGGCCGGCGGTCCCCGGGCCGGCGGGCCCTGGGCCGGCGGAGCCACGGCCGGCGGGAGCGCGGTCGACGGGGCCGGAGCCCGCGGGGCCCCGGCCGGCGGGACCGGGACGCCCCTCGGAGCCGTACCTCATGCCCCGCCCTCCCGGGGCGGCTCGCCGCCGCCCTCCGTGTCCGCGCGGGACCGGGCCGCGCGGCGGAGCCGGTGGTGCCGGGCGCCGCCGCCCTGCTCGGTCATCGCCTCGCCGACCAGGGTCCGCACCGCGTCCCGCAGCCCGTGCAGGGCGTGGTGCCGGGTCGGGCCCGCGCCGGGGTCCTCCCGCAGCTCCCGCACCAGCGCCCAGCACAGCGCCAGCATGACCACCACGAACGGCAGCGCCACCAGGATCGTCGCCGTCTGGAGCGAGTCCAGGCCGCCCGCCACCAGCAGCACCGCCGCGACCGCGGCCATCAGCACGCCCCAGGTCACCACCAGCCACGTCGGCGGGTGCAGCGAGCCCCGGCTGGTCAGCGAGCCCATCACCAGGGACGCCGAGTCGGCGCTGGTCACGAAGTACGTCATCACCAGCAGCATCGCGACGACGGAGGTGATCGTGCCGAGCGGCAGCGCCTCCAGCATCGCGAAGAGCGACGCCTCCGCGCCGTCCTTCACCGCCGTCGCCAGGTCGGCCTCGCCGGTGGACTCCAGCCGGATCGCCGTGCCGCCCATCACGCAGAACCAGACCACCGTCGCCCCGGAGGGCACGAGGAGCACCCCGATCAGGAACTCGCGGATCGTCCGGCCGCGCGAGATCCGCGCGATGAAGGTGCCCACGAACGGCGCCCAGGACAGCCACCACGCCCAGTAGAAGATCGTCCAGGCGCCCAGCCAGTCGCGGTCGGTGAACGCGCCGGTGCGGCTCGCCATCGGCAGCAGTTGGTGCAGGTAGCCGCCGACCGAGGCCGGGATCGTGTCCAGGACGTAGACGGTCGGGCCGAGGAGGAAGACGAAGAGCGCCAGGCAGGCGGCGAGCACGATGTTCAGCGTCGACAGCCACTTCACGCCCTTGTGCAGGCCCGAGAAGGCCGACAGGACGAAGGCCGCCGACAGCGAGCCGATGATGATCAGCTGGGTGGCCGTGGAGTTCTCGACGCCCATCGTGAGGTTCAGCCCCTCGGCGACCTGGAGCGCGCCGAGGCCCAGGCTGGTCGCCGTGCCGAAGACGGTCGCGAAGACCGCCAGCAGGTCGACCGCCCTGCCCTGCCAGGAGGCGGCCCGGCGGGCCCCGAAGAGCGGGACGAAAGCGCTGCTCAGCCGGTTGCCGCGGCCCTTGCGGAAGCCCGCGTACGCGAGGGCGAGGCCGGCGATGCCGTAGATCGCCCACGGGGTCAGCGTCCAGTGGAAGAAGGAGTACTCCATCGCCGTCCGGGCCGCCGCGCCCGTCCCCGCCGGGGCGCCGCTGTCCGGCGGCGGGCTCAGGAAGTGCTGGAGCGGCTCCCCGACGCCGTAGAACATCAGGCCGATGCCCATGCCGGCGCTGAACATCATCGCGATCCACGCCAGGTTCGTGAACTCCGGCTCCGAGTCGTCCGCGCCGAGCCGGATCCGGCCGAACCGGCTCAGCGCGAGCACCACGCACAGCACCAGGAAGACGTCCGCGGCCACCACGAACAGCCACGCGAAGGTGGACAGCACCCAGGAGAGGGCCGCGGAGGAGGCGCTGTCGAAGGAGTCCTCGCCGAGCGCCGCCCAGCCGACCACCGCGACCACCGCGGCCACGCCGATCCCGATGACCTTCCCGTCGGGCGCGTGACGTTCGGGTACGTGATCGGAAGAGGTCCGCTCGTTCATATCCGTGCTCATGTGAGCCCACTATGGGGGGACATTTGCTGTTATCAGGGGGTGGCACGCCGTCTGGCCGTACGGATAGGGTCGGCCCTGGCGCGACTGCCTGTTCGAAAGCAAGGGATGCAAGGTGACGGACGGAGCAGCAACTCAGGTCGCTCACGTGCTCGTGGCGGCCGACAAGTTCAAGGGCTCGCTCACGGCCGTGCAGGTCGCGGAGCGGGTCACGGCGGGACTCCGGAAGGTCGTCCCCGGCCTCTCGGTCGAGGCCCTGCCCGTCGCCGACGGCGGCGACGGCACGGTCGCGGCGGCCGTCGCGGCCGGGTTCGAGCGGCGGGAGGTACGGGTCACCGGACCGGTCGGCGAGACGGTCACCGCCGCGTTCGCGCTGCGCGGCACCACGGCGGTCGTCGAGATGGCGGAGGCGTCCGGCCTCCAGCTCCTGCCCGCCGGCGAGTTCGCCCCGCTGACCGCCACCACGTACGGCTCCGGCGAGCTGCTGCGCGCCGCGCTGGACGCCGGCGCGACCACGATCGTCTTCGGCGTCGGCGGCAGCGCCACCACCGACGGCGGCGCCGGCATGCTCGCCGCGCTCGGCGCCCGCTTCCTCGACGCGGCCGGCGAGCCCGTCGGCCCCGGCGGCGCGGCCCTCGCGGACCTGGCCTCCGCCGACCTGACCGGCCTCGACCCGCGCTTCGCCGAGGTCGAGTTCATCCTCGCCAGCGACGTCGACAACCCGCTGACCGGCCCCAAGGGCGCGCCCGCCGTCTACGGCCCGCAGAAGGGCGCCACGCCCGAGGACGTCGAGACCCTCGACGCGGCCCTCGCGCACTACGCGCAGGTCCTGGAGAAGGCGATCGGCCCGAAGGCCACCGAGCTCGCCGCCTCGCCCGGCGCGGGCGGCGCCGGCGGCATCGGCTACGGCGCCCTCCTCCTCGGCGCGGGCTTCCGCCCCGGCATCGAGCTGATGCTGGAGGTCCTCGGCTTCGCCCCCGCCCTGGAGCGCGCCACCCTCGTCGTCACCGGCGAGGGCTCCCTCGACGAGCAGACCCTCCACGGCAAGGCCCCCGCGGGCGTCGCCGCGGCGGCCCGCGCGGCCGGCAAGGAGGTCGTCGCGGTCTGCGGCCGCCTCGCCCTCCCGCCGGAGACCCTCGGCGCGGCCGGCATCCGCCGCGCCTACCCCCTCTCCGCCCTGGAGCCCGACCCGGCCAAGTCCATCCCGAACGCCGGCCCCCTCCTGGAGGAGGTCGCCTCCCACATCGCCCGCGACTTCCTGGCGTAGCGGGCCCGGCGCCGGGCGCCCCGGGGCGCCCGGCCCTCGCGGAGCCTAGGGCCGCTCGATCTCACGCTCGGGCCGCCCGGTCTCCGGATCGAGCCGTACGGTGATCACTTCGCCCTCGCCGAGGACGAACCGCAGCGCGTCCGGGCCGTCCCAGGCGACCTCGGCCAGCCCGTGGTCCGCCGAGTCGCCGTTGAAGAAGGCGACGGGATAGTGCCGGGCGCCGGGCCCCGACCCGTCGAGCACCGTCACCCGCCAGAGGGGGTCGATCACGGCCAGGCCCTCCTCGACCTGTACGGAGCGGTCCACGCCGTCCGGAGCGTCCAGCCGCTGGGTCACCTCCCAGCCGCCGCTGAAGAAGTCGAACAGTGTCAACCGGAACAACAGCAGCGCGAAGGCGACGGCCCCGAACAAGGAGGCCGCCGCCACCCGCAGCGCGAAGCGGTCGGTCACCAGCCAGCCGCCCACGCCCAGCAGCACGGCGGCCGCGCACCACCACCCCCAGCGGTACTCGAACGCGTCGACCAGGAGCAGCAGCCGGGTCTTCTCGCCGAGCCTGTGGCCCACCCCTTGGACCACGGCGATCAGCAGCCCGCCCAGGATCAGTGCCGCCCCGGCAACCGGCCGCCGCCGCATGGTCGTACGCGTGTTCGTCGTCCTCGTCACGGTGGCATCCTGCCAGGTCACCGGGGTGCGCGTACGTAGTCGCCGTAGCGAGTGCCGTCGGCGTCCGCCCAGTTGCCCGCGGCGACGGTCGCCCGTTCGCCGGAGCCGTCGACGTAGACATAGAGGCCGCAGCTGTCGGCAGCGGGCTCCTCGAAGCTCATGAAGAGCGCCCGAGGCTCATCGGCGTCGCCGAACTTCCATGTGAGGCCGGCCGGCTGGGCCACCGATTCCATCAGCCACGCGCACGACGCGGACAAGGACGCCCCCGTCAGGGACGCGGTGCCGTCTCCGCGGACGGTGAGGCGCCCTCCACCGCCTGCCTCGGTCCAGACGCCCTCGACGTCGGCGACGTCCAGACTTCGCCGATCCGCGGGGACGATCAGCAGGTCGGCGGCGATCCACGCCAACACGCCGACGGCCACCGCCAGCGCCGTCGTCACCCGCAGGATCGTCCGGGTGCGTCTGGGCAGGGGAGGCCGGCGCGGGCGAGGAGGCGCGGAAGGGGAAGGCTCGGACGTCATCCGCTCACCCTGACGCGGTCAGCCGGAACGCGTCCAGGGCCAGCGTCATCTCCGTGAGGTCCCGCGGGCGGGACAAGGACCGGGACGTCAGCTGTTCCAGGCGGCGGAGGCGGTTGAAGACCGTGTTGCGGTGGCAGTAGAGGCGGCCCGCCGCGCGGCCCGCGGAGCCCTCGCAGTCGAGCCAGGCGTCCAGGGTCTCCAGGAGGACCGCCCGGTCGGCCGGGTCCAGTTCGAGGAGGCCGCCGAGGACGTCGGTGACGAGGAGCTCGGCCAGGTCGGGACGGCCGACGAGCAGCGCGCCGGCCATCCGGCGGTCCAGCCGGACCACCTGGCGGCTGCCGGGCGGGCAGGTGCGCAGGGCCAGTTCGGCGAGGTGGCGGGCCCGGCCCAGCTCGATGAGGCCCGTGACGACCGGGCTGATGCCGCCCGGCCCCGGGCACCGCTCGTCCAGCAGCTCCGCCAGCGCGTCGAGGCCCGCGTCACCGGCCAGCGCCACCACCCCGATCTCGCAGTCCGCCCGCATCCGCCACAGGAACCGCATCCCCGCGCCGCGCACCCGCCGGTGGAAGGGCTCGCGCTCCTCCCGGCGGTCCGGACGCAGGACGACGACCGCGTACCGGCCCTGCTCCGGCAGGTCCAGGCCCGCCGCCGCCCGCGCCACCATCTCCGGCGACCGCTCGCCCTGGAGCAGCGCGTCGAGCAGCGCCTGGAGCTGCTCGTCGGTGCGGCGCCGCAGCTCCGCCTCGGTCGCCCGGTACGCCTCCGAGGCGCGGTCCGCCTGCGCGTCCACCGCCGACCACACCGTCGTCGCCGACTGCATCAGCGCAGCGAGCTGCACCGCGTCGGGGCCCGCGCCCTCGATCAGCGCCTCCCACACCAGGTGCCCGGCGTGCCGGTACGCGTGCACCACCAGCTCCAGCGGCATGCCCTGCTCGGCGCGCCGCCGGCCCAGCAGCTCCGCGTGCTCCAGGTCCCGCCGGGGCGAGTTCCGGGGCGCCGAGATCATCTCGATGCCGATCCGCATCGCCTCCCGCGCCTCCTGCCAGTGCTGGTCGTACGGCACGATCCGCCCGTAGGCGGGCTCGTACGCGTGCAGCTCCGCCAGGTGCTCGTCCACCAGCTCCGGCACCCGCTCCAGAAGCGCCGTGCACGCCCGCGCGAGCACCTTCCAGTCGTCACCGGTCCGTCGTCTGCGCCGTCCCATGCCGGGAGCATCCACCCGCCCCGCCCCCGACGGCAACGCCCTGACGCGCGGTGTTGTGCGCGTGCACAGCCCTCCGGCGGCCCCGCTGGTCACCGGCAGCGTTTCGGCCGCCGGACGTGGACGGGCGGTCCGGCGCGGTGCTGGGGTGAGCGCCACCGAACGGCCGAGTAGCACGCACGAGTAACAACGGCGGCCGGGGAAAGGGGAGTCATGGGAGGTACCGCACCCGCCCTGACGGTGACGGACCTGACGGCGGGATACGGACCGGTGCACGCGCTCAGGCGCGTGTCCCTGACCGTGCCCGCGGGCGCCGTCGTCACCGTCCTCGGCGGCAACGGCGCCGGCAAGTCCACACTGCTGCGGGCGGTCTCGCGCACCCTGCGGTTCCACGGCGGGGCCGTGGTCTCCGGCACGGTCGCCGCGGCCGGCCGGCCGCTCGACGGGCTGCCGCCCGACCGGGTCGTGGCCGCCGGCGTCTGCCAGGTGCCCGAGGGCCGGCAGGTCTTCGCCCGCATGACGGTCGAGGACAACCTGCGGGCCGGCGGACTCGCCCGGCGCGGCGACCGGGCCGCGAAGGCCGCCGCCCTGCGCCGCGTCCACGACCTCTTCCCCGTCCTCGCCGAGCGCTCCCGGCAGCCCGCCGGGCTGCTCTCCGGCGGCGAACAGCAGATGCTCGCCGTCGGCCGGGCCCTGATGGCCGCCCCGGAGCTGCTGCTCCTCGACGAGCCCTCGCTGGGCCTCGCCCCGCTGATGGCGGCCCGCATCGCGGACGCGGTCCGGGAGATCAACGCCCAGGGCACGGCCGTGCTGCTCGTCGAGCAGAACGCGGCGCTCGCCCTGAAGCTCGCCTCCCACGCGTACGTCCTGGAGGTCGGCGAGGTCACCCTCTCCGGCCCGGCGGCCGAACTCGCGGCCTCGGACGAGGTCCGCCGCCGCTACCTGGGTGTCGTCGACGCCGACGCGGCGGAGGACGCCGCCCGCGCCCGGACCGCCCACCCCGTCCTGTCCCGCTGGGACGCCGAGGCCGACCGGGCCCCCGCCCGCGGCCCGCGCCGCAAGGAGACCCCCCGATGAGCGAGCGCACCCCGGACGAGCCGATCGTCCCCGCCCCACGCCCGTCCGCCGGGCCGGCCGTACGCGACGACGTCCCCGCCCTCACCGTCACCGGACTCACCGTCCGGTTCGCCGGGCTCACCGCCCTCGACGGCGTCGACTTCACCGTCCGGCCCGGGACCGTGCACGCCCTCATCGGGCCCAACGGCGCCGGGAAGTCCACCTGCTTCAACGTGCTCTCCGGGGTGTACCGGGCCACCTCCGGCTCCGTACGGCTCGGCGCCCACGAGCTGACCGAGCTGCCCCCGCACCGGATCGCCGGCCTCGGCGTCGGCCGGATCTTCCAGAACCTGGCCCTGCCGCCGCGCGCCACCGTCGAGGACAGCCTGATGCTCGGCCGCCACCGGCTCACCCGCACCGGCTTCCTCGCCGCCGGGCTCCGGCTGCCGTCCGCCGCCCGCGAGGAGGCCCGGCACCGGGCCCGCGTCCGGGAGATCGCCGGCTTCGTCGGCCTCGGCGACCAGCTCGCGAAACCCGCGGGCTCGCTCCCGTACGGACAGCAGAAGCTCGCCGAACTGGCCCGCGCCCTCTGCATGGAGCCCACCCTGCTCCTCCTCGACGAGCCGGTCGCCGGCATGACCGCCGACGAACGCCGCCGCACCGCCGCCGTCATCGCCGGCGTCCGCGACGGCCTCGGCATCTCCGTGCTCCTCGTCGAGCACGACATGGGCCTGGTCATGCGGCTCGCCGACTCCGTCACCGTCCTCGAATTCGGCCGCCGGATCGCCGACGGCAGCCCCGCCGACGTACAGAACGACCCGGCGGTCGTCCGCGCCTACCTCGGAGAGGAGACCGCCGCGTGAGCACCTTCGCCGAGTTCCTCATCAACGGGCTCTCGCTGGGCTCCGTCTACGCCCTCATCGCCCTCGGCTTCGTCGTCATCTTCCGGGCCACCGAGGTCGTCAACTTCGCCCACGCCTCGCTGCTCCTGGCCGGCGGCTACCTCGTCGCCGTCCTCCACGAACCGCTCGGCTTCTGGCCCGCGCTGGCCGTCGGCACCGCGGGCGCGGCCGTCGTCGGCGCCGCCGTCGAGTTCCTCGTGATGCGCCGCCACCGGGGCGGCGACCACAGCGTCCTCGCCATCGTCACCATCGGCGTCGACATCCTCCTCGCCACCGAGCTGACCCGCCGCATCGGCACCGACATCCTCGCCCTCGGCGACCCGTGGGGCGACGCCGTCGTCACCCTCGGACCGGTGACGATCGCCGAGACCCGGATCGCCGCCCTGCTCGCCGCCGCCCTCCTCATCACCGCCTTCCTCCTCGCCTTCCGGTACACCTCCTGGGGCGTCGCCATGCGGGCCGCCGCCGAGAGCCAGGAGACCGCCGCCCTGATGGGCGTCCGGCTCGGCCGGGTCTCGCTCGGCGCCTGGGCGGTCGCCGGCGCGCTGGCCGCCGTCGCCGCGCTCTTCCTCACCGTCTTCCCCACCCCCGGCCTGGAGAAGAGCACCTCGCTCGCCGCCCTCAAGGCCTTCCCGGCCGCGATCCTCGGCGGCCTCGACTCCACCACCGGCGCGCTCGCCGGCGGGCTGATCGTCGGCGTCGTCGAGTCCCTCGCCACCGGCTACCAGTCCGACCTGGCCTTCCTCGGCCGCGGGATCGGCGACCTCGCCCCGTACCTGGTGATGGTCGCGGTGCTGCTGATCCGTCCGGCCGGCCTCTTCGGCACGAAGGAGCTCGCCCGTGTCTGAGCGCCGCAGGATCCCCCCGAGGGCGTACGCCTGGGCCGCCGCCGCCCTGCTGCTCCTCGCCCTCCCCTTCTACCTGGAGCGGTTCTGGCTCCAGGCCGGGCTGTTCGCCATGGCCGCCGCCCTCGGCGCGATCGGCATCAACCTGCTCACCGGCGCCACCGGCCAGCTCTCCATGGGCCACGCCTTCTTCCTCGCCGTCGGCGCCTACGGCTACTGCGCGCTGGCTGGCGACGGCACCGACGGGCTCTCCGGCCTCGGCCTGCCCGGCTGGCTCGCCGCCGTCCTCGCCGTCGGCCTGGCGGGCCTCGCCGGCGGGGTGTTCAGCCCCATCGCGGGCCGGCTGCACGGCGCGTACCTCGGCATCGCCACCCTCGCGCTGATCTTCATCGGCCAGCACGTCCTCTTCAACGCCCACGACCTCACCGGCGGCTACAACGGCCGTGCCGTCCCGCCGCTGAACCTCTTCGGCCTCACCTTCGACGACACCGAACTCCTCGTCGCCCAGGTGCCGTTCGGCGCCGTCGAGAAGCTCTGGTACCTGGGGCTCGCCCTGCTCCTCGGCGGGGTGCTGTTCGCCCGCGGGGTGCTCCGGGGCCGCCCCGGGCGCGCCATGAACGCCATCCGCGACCACCGGATCGCCGCCGGCGTCCTGGGCATCCCGGTCGCCCGCCACCGCGCCGCCGTCTTCGTCCTCTCCTCCATGTACGCGGGCCTCGCCGGCGTCCTGCTCGCCCTGGTCTTCCAGCGGACCGTGCCGGAGTACTTCGGCATGGCGCTCTCCCTGGAGTACCTGGCGATGATCGTCATCGGCGGGCTCGGCTCCGTCGCCGGAGCGGTCGCGGGCGGGGTCTTCGTCGCCCTGCTGCCGCAGCTCCTGAACCGGTACGCCGAGGCCCTGCCGCTGGTCTCCGCCCCCGGCACCGGCGGCATCGCCCCCGGCGAGGCCGCCCGCTACCTCTACGGCGCCGCCGTCGTCGGCGTCGTCCTCTTCCTGCCCGGCGGCCTCGCGAGGCTCGTCGCGCGCACCCCGATCCACCGACCCTCAGGGGAGACACGATGAAGCACAGACGACAGGCGGCCGTGCGGGGCCTCGCCGCGGCGCTCGCGACGCTGGTCGCGCTCACCGCCGCCGGATGCAGCTCCAAGGCGAAGTCCGGCGACGGCAAGGAGACCGGGGCGGGCGGGATCAAGACCGGCGAGGGCGTCACCGACACCACCATCGCGCTCGGCGCGCTCACCGACATGACCGGCGTCTACGCCACCCTCGGCAAGAGCGTCACCCAGGCCCAGCAGCTGTGGGTGAAGCAGACCAACGCCGCCGGCGGCATCTGCGGCCGGAAGCTGGAGCTCACCGTCCGCGACCACGGCTACGACCCGCAGAAGGCGCTCGCCGCCTACACCGAACTGGAGCCGAAGGTCATCGGCTTCCCCCAGTTCATCGGCTCCCCGTTCGTCGCCGCCGTCAAGCAGCGCGTCGACGGCCAGGACAAGGGCCTGGTGATCCCCCAGGCCTGGTCGGCCTCGCTCCTCGGCTCCCCGTACATCCGCGTCCTCGGCTCCACCTACGACGTCGAGACGATCAACGCGGTCGACTTCCTCGTCACCGAGAAGGGCCTCAAGAAGGGCGACAAGGTCGGGCACGTCTACTTCGAGGGCGACTACGGCGAGAACGCGCTCAAGGGCGCGAAGCACGCCGCGGGCAAGGCCGGACTGGAGATCGTCGAGCAGAAGATCAAGCCCACCGACAACGACATGTCGGCGCAGGTCGCGGCGCTCAAGCAGGCCGGGGTGAAGGCCGTCCTCGTCAGTGCCGGCCCCCGCCAGGCCGCCTCCCTGGTCGGCGTCGCCGCCGCGACGGGCCTGCGCGTCCCCGTCGTCGGCAACAACTCGGCCTTCGCGCCGCAGCTCCTCGGCACCCAGGCCGGACCCGCCCTGGAGAAGATGTACTGGTTCGCCTCCCCGAGCCTCCCCATCGGCGCCGACGCCCCCGCCGCGAAGAAGCTCGCCGCGGACTACGCGGCCGCCCACCCCGACGACGGCCTCGACAACGGCGTCGTCGCCGGCTGGACCGCCGCGGCGGCCTTCGGCGAGATCCTGAAGAAGGCGTGCGAGCACGAGGACCTCAGCCGGGAGGGCGTCGCCAAGGCCCTGCTCATCCTCAGCGCCCACGACCCCGGCTTCGGCATGACCCACGACTTCAGCGACCCGAAGTCGCCCTCCTCGCGCCAGTCCGTCATCCTCCAGCCCGACAAGAAGGCGCCCGGCGGCATGCGGACGGTCCGCGAGCCCTTCGCCTCCGAGGCGGCGCAGAGCTACACCCCCTGAGCCGGCCGGACCGAGCCGAGCCGGACGGGCCGAGCCGGACGGACGGACCGAGCCGAGCCGGACGGGCCGGGCCGGATAGATCACTCCGGACGGACCGATTCGGACGGCTCGCTCCGGACGGACCGATTCGGACGGACCGATCCGGACGGCTCGCTCCGGGCGGACCGGGCCGCCCGGATCGATCCGAGCAGTCCGATCCGGGCCGACCGCCACGGAAAGAGGACGCCCGCCGTCCTCTTTCCGTGGCAGCGTGACGCCATGACCGTCCTCACCGCCCGCGCCCTGGGCCGCGCCGCCCTCGCCCGCCAGTTCCTCCTCGACCGCGCCGACACCCCGGTCCGCGACGCCGTCGCCCACCTGTGCGGGATGCAGGCGCAGGAACCGCAGGAGCCGTTCACCGGCCTCTGGTCGCCGGCTGCGGGACTTCCGCCCGGAGGCCCTGAACCCCCGCCCCGGAGCGGATGTCACCTGGCGGAAACCTCCTGGTGTGATGCTCGGGGCATGAACGTGATCATCGAGGAGAACGCCGCCCACCCCCGGCTGCCCGCCCTGCTCGCCGCCTACCACCTCGCCACCGAGACCGAGAAGGGCGCCGCGGTGACCACGCCCGCCGACCTGCCGCCCGCCCGCCGCGCCGAGGCCGAGGACCCCGTGGCGGCCTTCGCCGCCGACACGGTGCTGCTCGCCGCCGCGCCGGAGACGGGGGAGGCCGTCGGCTGCCTCGTCCTGAAGGCCGGGGCGGTGCCCGAGGTCAAGCGGGCGTGGGTCGAGCCGGAGGCCCGCGGCCGGGGGCTCGCCGGGGCGCTGATGGGCGAGGCGCTGCGCCGGGCCGCCGCGGCCGGCGCCGAGCGCGTCCGGCTCACCGTCTGGGAGTGGCGCGAGGGCCCCCTCGCGCTCTACCGCAAGCTCGGCTTCGAGCCCGCCCCGTCCTGGGACGACCGCCCCGGCCTGCTCTGCCTGGAGAAGCGGCTCGCGCCCGGCGACCGCGTCGAGCTCCTCGCCCCCGACGCCGTGCGGGAGCACGCCGGGGGCCTCGGCGCGCTCCTGGCGGACGCCGTGGACGGCGGGGCCTCCGTGGGCTTCCTGGCGCCCCTGGAGCCCGCCGAGGCGGCCGCCTGGTGGGCGGGGGCCGCGGGCACCAGGGACGTGTGGGCGGCCTTCGGGCCGGACGGCGCCGTCACCGGGGCCGTCACCCTCGTCCGCACCGCCACCGCCAACGGCCGCCACCGCGGCGAGATCGCCCGGCTCCTCGTCCACCGCTCCGCCCGCGGCCGGGGCCTCGGCCGCCGCCTGCTGGCCGCCGCCGAGGCCCACGCGGCCGCCACCGGGCTCACCCTCCTCGTCCTGGACACCCAGACCGACAGCCCCGCCGAGCGCCTCTACCGGGGCGCCGGCTGGACGGCGGCCGGCACCGTCCCCGACTACGCCGCCGACCCGGCCGGGGTCCTGCGGCCCACGACCCTCTACTACAAGCTCCTCGCGGCGTGACGGCATGACGAAGGGCCCGGAAGCGCGGTGCTTCCGGGCCCTTCACCCGTTCCGTACGGCCGGCGGGTCAGCGCAGCTGCGCCGCCTCCGCCTGCCGGGCCTCCCGGCTCTCGCGGCGGTTGCCGCGGAAGGTGTTCACCCGGCGGGCCGTCGCGAAGAGGGGGATCACGGCGCCCAGCACGACCTGGAGGGCACAGCCGGTCTGGAGGAGGAACTGTCCGCCGGGGGCGTCGAACGCCCAGGCGGCCAGCATGGCCATCGCTCCGACGATCCAGCTGAGCATGGCCGCGGCGAGGACGCCCCGCGGCTTGGGGTACTCGACCCGGCTCACCATCAGCCACGCGGTGCCGATGATCGCGAGCAGCGTCGGGATGAACGGCAGCTCAAGGAGGATGATCGAGACCACCGTGAGCGCGCCGAAGGGGCTCGGCATGCCCTGGAACATGCCGTCCTTCATCGTCACGCAGGAGAACCGCGCGAGCCGCAGCACCACGGCGAGCAGCACCACGATCGCGGCGACCGCCGAGACCTTCTGCTGCGCGTCGTCCGCGACCATGCCGTAGACGAGCACGAAGTACGCCGGGGCCAGACCGAAGCTGATCAGGTCCGACAGGTTGTCGAGCTCGGCGCCCATCGGCGAGCTGCGGAGCTTGCGCGCCACGATGCCGTCGAAGAGGTCGAAGATCGCCGCGCACAGCATCAGTATCACGGCGGTGGCGGCGCTGTTGCGCGCCATGCCCGTCTCCGTGCTGCCGGTGAGGTGCGGGATGAGGATGCCCGTGGTGGTGAAGTACACCGCCATGAAGCCACACGTGGCGTTGCCGAGCGTGAGGGCGTCCGCTATGGACAGCCTCAGCGACAGCGGCATCTCCTCCGCCTCGTCGGCCGCCTCCGCCTCGGCGTCGGCGACCCAGTCGGCGGCTCGTGTGTCGGGATCAATCACGGTCAATGCGAGTCACCCCCGCGGTCGTGGTCTGTCCGACCTCGACGGCGACCTCGACACCCTCCGGAAGGTAGATGTCGACCCGCGAGCCGAAACGGATCAGGCCGATCCGGTCACCCTGCTCGACCTTCGTCCCCTGCGGGACGTACGGCACGATGCGCCGTGCCACGGCACCCGCGATCTGGACCATCTCGATGTCACCGAGCTCGGTGTCGAAGTGCCAGACGACGCGCTCGTTGTTCTCGGACTCCTTGTTGAACGCCGGGACGAACCCGCCCGGGACGTGCTCGACCGAGGTCACCGTGCCGGCCAGCGGCGCGCGGTTGACGTGCACGTTGAGCGGGCTCATGAAGATGGCGACCCGGGTGCGCCCGTCCTTCCACGGCATGATGCTCTGCACCACGCCGTCGGCGGGGGAGATGACCCGGCCCTGAGCGATCTCGCGCTCGGGGTCGCGGAAGAACCACAGCATGCCGGCCGCGAGCGCGGTGGTCGGCACGGCGATGGCCCGGGCGCGCTTCGAGGAGCGGGAGCGCGCGAGGCTCAGCGCCGCCGTGGCGACGGTGGGCAGAAGCCACGGCGATGCTCCGCGTGCGATGCGTGCGCCCTTGAGGCTGTCGCGGTGTGCAGAGTTTGGGCTGTGGGGCATGGATGACCTTCGTAGCGGATGATGCCGCACTGGCAACGGGGGACGGCGGCTTTCCGGCGATGCTATCGGTTGCGGGGCGCAACTGGGCAAGCCAGGAACCGAGTCGACGGCCGGAAGACGAACACGGGGTGTGATCTTCTTCGCGGCCGAATCGACTCAAACCGGACAATCATCCCTGGAAGCGGTACTCCTCCAGGAGTCGGCGGCCAATGATCATTTTCTGGATCTCGGCGGTACCTTCACCGATGAGCAGCATCGGCGCCTCGCGGTAGAGGCGCTCGATCTCGTACTCCTTCGAGAACCCGTAGCCGCCGTGGATGCGGAAGGCGTCCTCCACGACCTCCTTGCAGTATTCGGAGGCGAGGTACTTCGCCATCCCTGCTTCGAGGTCGTTTCGTTCCCCGGAGTCCTTTTTGCGCGCTGCGTTCACCATCATGGCATGGGCGGCCTCGACCTTGGTAGCCATCTCGGCCAGCTTGAACTGGATGGCCTGGTGCTGGGCGATCGGCTTGCCGAAGGTCTGGCGCTGCTGGGCGTACTGGACGCCGAGCTCGAAGGCACGCTGAGCGACGCCGCAACCACGGGCCGCCACGTTCACGCGGCCGACCTCGACGCCGTCCATCATCTGGTAAAAACCTCGCCCGGTGACCCCGCCGAGGACCCTGTCGGCCGGAACGCGCAGGCCGTCCATGATGAGCTCGGTCGTGTCGACGCCCTTGTAGCCCATCTTGTCGATCTTGCCGGGGATGGTGAGGCCGGGACGGACCTCGCCGAAGCCGGGCTCCTTCTCCACGAGGAAGGTCGTCATCGACTTGTGGGGCGCGGTGCCCTCCGGGTGTCCTTCGTCACTTCGGACGAGAACGGCGACCAGCGTTGACGTACCGCCATTGGTCAGCCACATCTTCTGGCCGTTCAGGACGTACTCGTCGCCGTCCTTCACCGCCTTCGACGTGATGGCCGACACGTCCGAGCCGAGGCCCGGCTCCGACATCGAGAAGGCGCCGCGCACCTCGCCGGCCGCCATCCGCGGCAGGAAGTGCTCCTTCTGCTCCTTCGTGCCGTGCTGCTTCAGCATGTACGCGACGATGAAGTGGGTGTTGATGATGCCGGAGACCGACATCCAGCCGCGGGCGATCTCCTCCACGCACAGCGCGTAGGTGAGCAGCGACTCACCCAGGCCCCCGTACTCCTCGGGGATCATCAGACCGAAGACGCCGAGCTCCTTGAGCCCGTCCACGATCTGCTGGGGGTACTCGTCGCGGTGCTCCAGCTCGGTCGCGACCGGGATGATCTCCTTGTCGACGAAGTCCCGCACGGTGGCGAGGATCTCCTGCTGGACATCGGTCAGACCGTGGGTCTGGGCGAGTCGCGCCATGACTACTTCTCCGACTTCTTGGAAGGCTCGATGAGCTCGGGGCGGCCCGGCTGCTCGCCGCCGCGCGCGTCGATGTACTCGGCGGTCGGGACCATCACCTTGCGGCGGAAGACGCAGACGAGGGTGCCGTCCTGCTTGTAGCCCTTGGTCTCGACGTACACGATCCCGCGGTCCGTCTTGGACTTCGACGGGGTCTTGTCGAGGACCGTGGTCTCGCCGTAGATGGTGTCGCCGTGGAAGGTCGGCGCCACGTGCCGCAGCGACTCGATCTCCAGGTTGGCGATGGCCTTGCCGGAGACGTCCGGCACGGACATGCCGAGCAGCAGCGAGTAGATGTAGTTGCCGACCACCACGTTCCGCTTGAAGTCGGTCGTGTTCTCCGCGTAGTTCACGTCCATGTGCAGCGGGTGGTGGTTCATGGTGAGCAGACAGAAGAGGTGGTCGTCGTACTCGGTGACCGTCTTCCCCGGCCAGTGCTTGTAGACGGCACCGACCTCGAACTCCTCATAGGTACGTCCGAACTGCATGGCCCTACGCCTCCGGGATCTCGAACTTGCTGGTGCGCTGCATGCCGGCGGCGCGGCCCTTGCCGGAGATGACCAGGGCCATCTTGCGGGACGCCTCGTCGATCATCTCGTCGCCGAGCATCGCGGAGCCCTTCTTCCCGCCGGCCTCGGAGGTGTAGTAGTCGTACGCGTCGAGGATCAGCTCGGCGTGGTCGTAGTCCTCCTGCGAGGGCGAGAAGATCTCGTTCGCGGCGGCGACCTGGTCCGGGTGGAGCACCCACTTGCCGTCGAAGCCGAGGGCGGCGGCGCGCTGCGCGACCGCGCGGTACCCCTCCTGGTTGCGGATCTGGAGGTAGGGGCCGTCGATCGCCTGGAGGTTGTTGGCGCGGGCCGCCATCAGGATGCTCATCAGGATGTGGTGGTACGCGTCCGCCGGGTAGCCGGGCGGCTGCTCGCCGACGACCAGCGACTTCATGTTGATGGAGGCCATGAAGTCGGCCGGGCCGAAGATGATCGTCTCCACGCGCTGGGAGGCCTGCGCGATGGCGTTGACGTTGGTCAGGCCCTGGGCGTTCTCGATCTGCGCCTCGATGCCGATCTTGCCGACCTCGAAGCCCATCGTCTTCTCGATCTGGGTGAGCAGCAGGTCGAGCGCGACGATCTGCTGGGCGTCCTGGACCTTCGGCAGCATGATGCAGTCGAGGTTCTGGCCGGCGCCCTCGACGACGGTGACGACGTCGCGGTACGTCCAGTGGGTCGTCCAGTCGTTGACGCGGACCACGCGGGTCTTGCCGGTCCAGTCGCCCTCGTTCAGGAACTTCACGATGGTGTGGCGGGCCTCCGGCTTGGCCAGCGGGGCGCAGGCGTCCTCCAGGTCGAGGAAGACCTGGTCGGCGGCGAGGCCCTGGGCCTTCTCCAGGAAGCGCGGGTTGGAGCCGGGCACCGCGAGGCAGGAGCGGCGGGGGCGCAGCCGGTTCACGGGGCTGGTCATGCGGGGACCTCCAGGGGGTCGAGCTTGTTCGCTTTCCGGATCTCGTCGACGATACGGCCGATGATCTCGGTGATGCCGAAGTCCTTCGGGGTGAAGACGGCGGCGACGCCCGCGCGGCGCAGTTCCTCGCCGTCGGCGTTCGGGATGATCCCGCCGACCACGACCGGGATGTCGGTCGCGCCGGCCTGCTTCAGCCGGTCCAGGACGTCCGGGACGAGCTGGGCGTGGGAGCCGGAGAGGATCGACAGGCCGACGGCGTGCACGTCCTCCTCCAGGGCGGCGTCCACGATCTGCTCCGGGGTGAGCCGGATGCCCTGGTAGACCACCTCGAACCCGGCGTCGCGGGCCCGGACGGCGATCTGCTCGGCGCCGTTGGAGTGCCCGTCCAGGCCCGGCTTGCCGACCAGGAAGCGGAGCTTGCCGATGCCCAGGTCCTCGGCGGTGCGGTCGACCTTGCGGCGGACCTCGGCCAGCGGGGAGCCGGACTCGGCCGGCACGGCGACCGGGGCGGAGGAGACGCCGGTGGGGGCCCGGTACTCGCCGAAGACCTCGCGCAGCGCCCCGGCCCACTCGCCGGTGGTGACGCCGGCGCGGGCGCACTCCAGGGTGGCCTCCATGAGGTTCTCGGTGCCGCGCGCGGCCTCCTTGAGCTGCTCCAGGGCCTGCTGGGTGGTGGGGAAGACGAACGGGTCGCCGTTGCCCTGCCGGTCCGTGGACTCCTGCCGCTCGGCGCGCCAGCGGGCGACGGCGGCGACGACGCGGGCCTCGACGGCCGGGTCGACGGTCTGGATCGCGGTGTCGAGGTCGGCAGTGAGGGGGTTCGGCTCGGTCGTCTCGAAGACGTTGACGCCGACGATCTTGTCCTCGCCGGACTCGATGCGGGCGCGCCGCTCGGCGTGCGAGGAGACGAGCTGGGCCTTGAGGTAGCCGGACTCGACGGCGGCCATCGCGCCGCCCATCTCCTGGATCCGGTCGATCTCGGCCAGGCACTCGGTGACGAGGGCGTCGACCTTGGCCTCGATCACGTGGGAGCCGGCGAAGATGTCGTCGTACTCCAGCAGGTCGGACTCGTGGGCGAGGACCTGCTGGATGCGGAGCGACCACTGCTGGTCCCACGGCCGGGGCAGGCCCAGGGCCTCGTTCCAGGCCGGGAGCTGGACGGCGCGGGCGCGGGCGTCCTTGGAGAGGGTGACGGCCAGCATCTCCAGGACGATCCGCTGGACGTTGTTCTCCGGCTGGGCCTCGGTGAGGCCGAGCGAGTTGACCTGGACGCCGTAGCGGAAGCGCCGCTGCTTGGCGTCCTCGATCCCGTACCGCTCGCGGGTGATGGTGTCCCAGATGCGGCCGAAGGCGCGCATCTTGCACATCTCCTCGATGAAGCGGACGCCCGCGTTCACGAAGAAGGAGATGCGGGCGACGACCTCGCCGAACCGCTCCTCGGGCACCTGGCCCGAGGCGCGGACGGAGTCGAGGACCGCGATGGCGGTGGACATCGCGTACGAGATCTCCTGGACCGGAGTGGCCCCCGCCTCCTGCAGGTGGTAGCTGCAGATGTTGATCGGGTTCCACTTCGGGATGTTGTTGACCGTGTACGCGATCATGTCGGTCGTGAGGCGGAGCGAGGGGCCGGGCGGGAAGACGTGCGTCCCGCGCGACAGGTACTCCTTCACGATGTCGTTCTGGGTGGTGCCCTGGAGCTTGGTGATGTCCGCACCCTGCTCCTCGGCGGCCACCTGGTAGAGCGCCAGGAGCCACATCGCCGTGGCGTTGATGGTCATCGAGGTGTTCATCTGCTCCAGGGGGATGTCCTGGAACAGCCGGCGCATGTCACCGAGGTGCGAGACCGGGACGCCGACCCGGCCGACCTCGCCGCGGGCGAGGACGTGGTCGGGGTCGTAGCCCGTCTGGGTCGGCAGGTCGAAGGCGACCGACAGACCGGTCTGCCCCTTGGCGAGGTTGCGCCGGTACAGCTCGTTGGACGCCTCGGCGGTCGAGTGACCGGCGTAGGTCCGCATGAGCCACGGCCGGTCCTTCTGGCGCTCAGTCATGTGCGGTCCCCGGAGGTCAGATGTTGCGGAAGCGGTTGATGGCGTCGATGTGCTGGGCCCGCAGCTCCTCGTCGCGGACGCCGAGGCCCTCCTGGGGGGCGAGCGCGAGGACGCCGACCTTGCCCTGGTGCAGGTTGCGGTGGACGTCGTACGCCGCCTGGCCGGTCTCCTCCAGGGAGTACGTCTTCGAGAGGGTGGGGTGGATCTTGCCCTTGGCGATCAGGCGGTTGGCCTCCCACGCCTCGCGGTAGTTGGCGAAGTGCGAGCCGATGATCCGCTTCAGCGACATCCACAGGTAGCGGTTGTCGTACTGGTGCATGTAGCCCGAGGTGGAGGCGCAGGTGGTGATGGTGCCGCCCTTGCGGGTGACGTAGACCGAGGCGCCGAAGGTCTCGCGGCCCGGGTGCTCGAAGACGATGTCGATGTCCTCGCCGCCGGTCAGCTCGCGGATCTTGGAGCCGAACCGCTTCCACTCGCGCGGGTCCTGGGTGTTCTCGTCCTTCCAGAACTTGTAGCCCTCGGCGTTGCGGTCGATGACCGCCTCGGCGCCCATGGAGCGGCAGATGTCGGCCTTCTCGGGGGAGGAGACGACACAGATCGGGTTGGCGCCGCCGGCCAGGGCGAACTGGGTGGCGTACGAGCCGAGGCCGCCGGAGGCGCCCCAGATGAGGACGTTGTCGCCCTGCTTCATGCCGGCGCCGTTGCGGGAGACCAGCTGGCGGTAGGCGGTGGAGTTGACCAGGCCGGGCGCCGCCGCCTCCTCCCAGCTGAGGTGCTTCGGCTTCGGCATCAGCTGGTTGGACTTCACGAGGGCGATCTCGGCGAGGCCGCCGAAGTTGGTCTCGAAGCCCCAGATCCGCTGCTCGGGGTCGAGCATCGTGTCGTTGTGGCCGTCGGAGGACTCCAGCTCGACCGAGAGGCAGTGCGCGACGACCTCGTCGCCCGGGTTCCAGGCGTTGACGCCCGGGCCGGTGCGCAGCACGACGCCCGCGAGGTCGGAGCCGATGACGTGGTACGGCAGGTCGTGGCGCTTGGTCAGCTCGGAGAGGCGGCCGTAGCGCTCCAGGAAGCCGAAGGTGGAGACGGGCTCGAAGATCGAGGTCCAGACCGAGTTGTAGTTCACGGAGCTGGCCATGACGGCGACGAGGGCCTCGCCCGGGCCGAGCTCGGGGACCGGGACCTGGTCGAGGTGGAGCGACTTGCGGGGGTCCTTGTCGCGGCTGGCGACGCCGGCGAACATCTCGGCCTCGTCCTTGTGGACGGTCACGGCCCGGTACGACTCGGGGAGCTTGATGTTCGCGAAGTCGGCGGACGTGGCGTCCTGCGACTGGATCGCGTCCAGGATTTCCTTCACGGTGTGCCTCCGGCGGAGAGCGTCCGGGAACGGACGTCTGAGGGTTGCGTCGGGGAGTGCTGCTGCTGTGGAGGTGTGCCGTCGGTTCGGCTGGGGTGGTGCTCTGGCAGCGCCGATGGTGGGGCGCGAGGGGTGCCTGTGACGCAGGCGTCCGGGCGCACGGCCGTAGGGCTGTGGGGACAGCCGGAGCGCGGGCTTTCCCGCGCTCCGGCCGCCCGGACAACATCAACGTATGGCACGCCGTGTCACGTGACAAGGCACTGCGTGCCAACAATTTCCCTCAGATGCGAAAAGGTGCTCACGGATGAGCGATGATCGATCGAAATCGGGTGTGAGCTGCGGAAACGCCGAGTGGGCCGCACCCGTGAATCGGGTGCGGCCCACTCGGCGGACGGAGGTCAGTCCTGCTTCAGCGCCTGCTGGATGGTCCGCATGACCTCGTCCAGCGGAGCGTCGGTGCGCGCCACGGCGACCACCACGTCACCCGCGGCGGAGACCTGCGCGGCCGACGCCTCCTGCGGGGGCTGGACGGCCTGCTGCGGGGACGGGCCGGGACGGCCCGCGCCTATGCCCGTGCCGAAGGTCTCCCGGACGATCGCGAAGGCGTGGTCGAGCTGGGCCTCCACATCGCCCTGGCCGCCGGCCCGCAGCCACCGCCGCAGCACGTGGTTGTGGGCGGTGACCACCGCAGAGGCCGCCACCTCGGCGAGCAGCGGGTCGTCGTTGCCGTCGTGGTGGTCCCGCTCGTCGAAGTGGCCCAGCAGATAGCGGGTGAAGAGCCGCTCGTAACGGGCCACCGAGGCGATCTCCCGCTCCCGGAGCGTCGGCACCTCGCGGGTCAGCCGGTAGCGGGCCACGGAGATGGCGGGGGAGCCCGCGTACATCTTCATGACCTCCTTGATGCCCCGGCACACGGTGTCGAGCGGGTGCTCGTGCGCCGGGGCGGCGTTCAGCACCGCCTCCGCGCGCACCAGCGTGTCGTCGTGGTCCGGGAAGATCGCCTCCTCCTTGGACCGGAAGTGGCGGAAGAAGGTCCGCCGGGCCACCCCGGCCGCCGCCGCGATCTCGTCGACGGTGGTGGCCTCGTACCCCTTGGTCGCGAAGAGCTCCATCGCGGCGGCCGCCAGCTCCCGCCGCATCTTCAGCCGCTGCGCGGCGGCACGGGTCCCCGCCGCGCTCTCCTGAGCGTCGGACGGAGAGGTGGCACGGGGTGTCTTCACGGCCTTGGGCATGACCCGAACGTACTGCATCCGTGCAGGAAGACGCGCCTGCGGGGGCGGGCCGCCGGAGGGTTCGAGCAGCCCGCCCCAGCCCCGGCGGGGCGGGTCGGGCTCAGCGCCGGGCATATTCGCGGAAGCCGCGCCCCGTCTTGCGGCCCAGGCAGCCGGCCGCCACCAGGTGCTCCAGAAGGGGCGCGGGAGCCAGGCCCGGGTCGCGGAACTCGCGGTGCAGCACCTTCTCGATGGCGAGCGAGACATCCAGGCCGACCACGTCCAGGAGCTCGAACGGGCCCATCGGGTAGCCGCCGCCCAGCTTCATCGCGGTGTCGATGTCGTCCAGCGTCGCGTAGTGCTCCTGGACCATCTTGACCGCGTTGTTCAGGTACGGGAACAGCAGCGCGTTGACGATGAAGCCGGCCCGGTCGCCGCAGTCCACGCCGTGCTTGCGGATCTTCGCGGTGACCTCGCGGACGGTGGCGTGCACGTCGTCGGCGGTCAGCACCGTCCGGACGATCTCGACCAGCTTCATCGCCGGCGCCGGGTTGAAGAAGTGCATGCCGATGACGTCCTGCGGACGGCCGGTGGCCTTGGCGCAGGCCACGACCGGCAGCGAGGAGGTCGTGGTGGCGAGCACCGCGCCCGGCTTGCAGATCTTGTCCAGGCGGGCGAACAGCTCCTGCTTGATCCCCAGGTCCTCGGCGACCGCCTCGACCGCCAGGTCGACCTCGGCGAAGGCGTCCAGCGAACCGGCCGGGGCGATCCGGGCCAGCGTCTCGTCGCGGGCCTCGGCGGTCAGCCGGCCCTTGCTCACCGAGCGCTCCAGCGACTTCGCGATGTACGCCTTGGCCGCGTCCGCCTTCTCCTGCGAGCGGGCGGCGAGGACGACGTCGTACCCGGCCTTGGCGAAGACCTCGGCGATGCCGGAGGCCATCGTGCCCGAGCCGGCCACGCCCACCGAGCGGACCTCGCGGGCCGTGCCGCCGGCGTCCGAGGCCGCCGGGGTCAGCGCGTCGGCGACCTTCTCGGCCGAGCCGGGCGCCGCGTACGTGTAGAAGCCGCGGCCCGCCTTGCGGCCGGTCAGACCGGCCTCGGAGAGCTGCTTGAGGATCGGCGCGGGGGCGTGCAGCCGGTCGTGGGACGCCTGGTACATGGCCTCCAGGACGGTGCGGGCGGTGTCGACGCCCACCAGGTCGAGCAGCTCCAGCGGGCCCATCGGCAGGCCGCAGCCCAGCTTCATGGCCGCGTCGATGTCCTCGCGGGAGGCGTAGCGGGCCTCGTACATGGCGGCGGCCTGGTTCAGGTAGCCGAAGAGCAGCCCGTCCGCGATGAAACCGGCCCGGTCGCCGACCGCCACCGGCTCCTTGCCGAGGTCCTCGGCGAGCCGGGTGACCGCGTCGACCGCCCGCGGGTCGGTCAGCACCGAGGAGACCACCTCGACCAGCCTCATCGCCTGGACCGGCGCGAAGAAGTGCAGGCCGAGGACGCGCTCCGGGTGCGCCGAGTCGGCGGCGAGCCGGGTCACCGAGAGCGCGTTGGTGCCGGTGGCGAGGATCGCGTCGGGCCGGACGATGCCGTCCAGCGCCCGGAAGACCTCCTGCTTGGTCTCGTACGACTCCGGGACCACCTCGATGACGAGGTCGGCCGCGGCGGCGGCCTGGAGGTCCGAGTAGACGCGGAAGCGCGCCAGCGCGTCCTGCCGCTCGTCCTCGGTGATGCGCTCGCGGGCCACCGCGCGGGCGGTGGACGCCTCCAGGGCGGCGACGGCCCGCGCGGCGGCGGACTCGCTGACGTCGATGCCGACGACCTCACGGCCGGCCCGGACGAGGACGTCGGCGATGCCGGTGCCCATGGTGCCGAGGCCGACGACGGCGATGGTGGAGAGAGGGGTGTCCATCAGGGGACTCCTGGGAGGAAGAGTGACGACTGAAGGCGGTGCGCGCGGAAAAGGGGCGCGGGAAATGCCGAGGGCGCGGCCGGCCGTCCGGAGACGGCACCGCGGCGTACGGGAACGCGGCCCCGGTGCACGGCGGCGAGGGGCTGGAGAAAAGGGGAGACGTGGGGCTCTGTCCCTGAGCCACGTCGAGAACTGCCGAACCGACCAGCGCTCACCACGGCTGCGTCACCAGGCCGTGGCGAGAAGTGCGGGGGTTCCCCGCTCACTTGAGATTAACCGGCGGGTAACGAGCGCGCCAGTCCTGGGAAGTCGAGAAAATGTGATGTGGATCGCGGATAGCCTCGGATTCATGGAAATCGCCGAGGGCAACTCCGAGGATCCCGAATTCTGCTCGATGATCGATCGATTGCGCGATGAGATCGAGAACGAAGAAGGACGTCTTCCCGCCGCATTCGGAGAACTCGCCCGCACCACCGATCCCGAGGAACTCCACCGCCGGCTCACCGCCCCCGGCCAGCCGCTCTGGGCGCGCGAGATCGCCGCCTACCGGCTCGGCACGGCCGGCGACCCGCGCGCCTTCGAGGCCCTGGTCCTCCTCCTCAACCACCGGGACCCCGAGCGGTGCGTCACCGCCGCCCACGCCCTCGTCCGGCTCGGCGACCCGCGCACCGCCCGGGCCGCCGCCGCCCTCGCCACCAATGAGCTCCGGGCCGCCTACGCGCTCCTGCCGGTCCGGCTCCTGGCCGATCTGCGCGCCCCGGAATCGGTGCCGGCCCTCGTCACCGTCCTGGAGCGGCGGCTCGCGGCCGGCGACCCCCACTGGCGGGTCGGCCTCGCCTGCGTCGAGGGCCTCGGCGCCCTCGGCGACCCGCTGGCCCGGGACGTCCTCGAAGCGGCCCTCCCGCACCCCCGCCTCGGCCGCGCCGCCGAGCGCTCCCTGACCCTCCTCGGCGGCCCGGGAGCCTGATCGGCCTCCGGACCGCCGAGAAGGGACGCGCGCGCCGACGGGTCAGCCGGGGCTCCGGACGCCCGCCCCGGCCCGCTCCTCCGGGACGAGGGCGAACGCCTCCACCTCCAGCAGCAGCTCGGGCCGGACCAGCGCGGCCACCTGCACGGCGGAGCTCGCGGGCAGCGGCAGCCCGGCGAAGGCCGCGTCCCGCGCCTCCCGCAGGGCCGGCAGGTGCGCGACGTCCGTGAGGAAGTACGTCAGCTTCACCACGTCCCCGAAGCCCGCCCCGGCGGCGGCCAGGCAGCGGTCCAGGTTGGCGAAGACCTGCCGGGCCTGGGCGGCCGGGTCCCCCGCGCCCACCACGGCCCCCGAGGCGTCGAGGGCGATCTGGCCGGAGACCGCGACGAGGCGGCCCGTGCCGTGGACGACGTGGCTGTACTGCGGGCTGGGCGCGATGCCCTCCGGGGCGGGGACGTGGGTCAGATGACGGGTCATGCCCCCATCCTCGCGCACGCCGCCGGCAACGCCCGTGCGGGACGGGGGCGTTGCCGGCGGCGGGGACCCGAGGATCAGCGCACGTGGCCGAGGAGGCCGTGGAGGACCGTGCCGGCCGTCCGGCCCCGGGCCGCCGCCTTCTTGCCGGCGGTCTTCGGCGCGGCGGCCGGCTCGGGCTCGGGGCCCGGCAGGGCGGCGCAGACGGCGTCCGCCTCGGAGCCGTTCCCGGCGCGCGGCACGGTGCCGTCGGCGAGGTAGGCGCTCAGGTGCTCGTCGAGGCAGTCGTTGCCCGCGAGGGTCACGCCGTGGTTCCCGCCGCCCTGCTCGACGACCAGGCTGGAGCCGCGCAGCATCCGGTGCAGGGCGAGCCCGCCCTCGTACGGGGTGGCGGCGTCGTCGGTGGCCTGGAGGACGAGGACCGGCGGCAGCTGGTCGTTGGAGACGTTCGGCGGGGTGAGCGGCTCCACCGGCCAGAACGCGCACGGCGCGTTGTACCAGGCGTTGTTCCAGGTGGAGAAGGGTGCCTTGGCGTGGACCTCCCAGTTGTCCTTCCGCCAGACGTTCCAGTCCCGGGGCCAGGCGGCGTCCCGGCACTGGACCGCGGCGTAGACGGAGTAGCCGTTGTCGGCGGCGGAGTCCGCCTCGCCGTACCGCTCGTAGGCGGCCGTCAGCGGAGCCGGGTCGCGGTCGACGGCGTACGCGGCGAAGGCCTTCGCGAGCTCCGGCCAGTAGCCGTCGTAGTAGCCACCGGGCAGGAAGGTGTCCTCCAGCTCGCCCGGCCCGACCTTGCCGCCCGCCGGGGAGTCGCGCAGCTCCTCGCGCATCCGGTACCAGGCGGCCTCGACCGCCGCCGGGTCCTTCCCGAGGCCGTAGACGCCGTCGTGCTTCGCCACCCAGGCCATGAAGTCCTTGTGGCGGCCGTCGAAGGCGTAGTCCTGCGCGATGTTGTCCTCGTACCAGACGCCGTTCGGGTTGACCACGGAGTCCAGCGCCATCCGCCGCACCCGCTCCGGGTGGAGGCGGGCGTAGACGGCGCCCAGGTAGGTGCCGTACGAGTAGCCGAGGTAGTTGATCCGCTCGGCGCCCAGCGCCCGCCGGATCAGGTCGAGGTCGCGGGCGGTGGAGACGGTGTCGATGTGCGGGAGGACGTCGGCGTGCTTCTTGCCGCAGGCGGCGGCGAAGGCCTGGGCGCGCTCCAGGGCGGTCCGCTCGGCCTCGGCGTCGCGGGGCACCGAGTCGGGACGGACCGGGTCGAAGTGGCCGGGCCGGCAGTCGAGCGCGGGCTCGCTCTTCCCGACGCCGCGCGGGTCGAAGCCGATGACGTCGTACTCGGCGGCGACCTTCGCGGGCAGCGAGGCGGCGACGTAGCCGGCCATGCCGCGTCCGCTGCCGCCCGGGCCGCCGGGGTTGACCAGGAGCGGGCCCTGGAAGGTCTTGGCGGTGTGCGGGATCCGGGTCAGCGCGAGCGAGATGCTCCGGCCGGCCGGGTCGTCGTGGTCGAGCGGCACCCGGAGGGTGGCGCACTGGAGCTTCGGATACGCCTTGGTGCCGCAGGCGGTCCAGGAGAGCGTGGGGAGGGGGCGGGGAGTCGGTTCACCGGTGCTCGCGGCGGAGGCGGGCAGGACGGCGACCGTCCCGGCGACCAGTGCCCCAGCGGCGATCAGCATTCCTGCGCGGGTGGTCATGGAACGTGAACTGCCCCGCGCGGCGCGGGACACGGCCTGCCGCGCCGCTGTTCGACCCGAACGGAGGGCGTGATGACGGCGTGTCAGGTGAACCTCCGGCGTGTCGCCGGGCTCAGAGGAGGGTGAGCTGTTCGGGGCCGCCGGCCGGCGGGGCGGGGGAGGGGCGCGGGAGGCGGCGCGGGGCGCCCCGGTCGGCCGGGCCGATGCCGTGCTCGGCGGCCAGCTCGTGGACCTGGCGGGTGATCCGGCGCTGGTACCAGGTCGGCGCGTAGGCCCCGCCCGCGTACATCCGCTCGTACCGGCCGACCAGGTGCGGGTGGTGGCGGGCGAGCCAGCTCGTGAACCACTCGCGGGCGCCGGGCCGCAGGTGCAGGACGAGCGGGGTGACGGAGACGGCGCCGGCCTCGGCGACGGCGCGGACGGTGGCGCGCAGCTGCTCGGGGGAGTCGCCGAGGAAGGGGACGACGGGGGCCATGAGGACCCCGCAGCCGATGCCGCGCTCGCCGAGGGCGCGGACCACGTCGAGGCGGCGGCGCGGGGAGGGCGTGCCGGGCTCGATCGTGCGCCACAGCTCCTCGTCGGTGAAGCCGACCGAGACGGAGACGCCGACCTCGGTGACCTCGGCGGCCTGGGCGAGCAGCTCCAGGTCGCGCAGGATCAGGGTGCCCTTGGTGAGCAGGGAGAAGGGGTTCGCGCGGTCGCGCAGGGCGGCGAGGATGCCGGGCATGAGGCGGTAGCGGCCCTCGGCCCGCTGGTAGCAGTCGACGTTGGTGCCCATCGCGATGTGGGCGCCCTGCCAGTGGCGGGAGGCGAGCTGCCGGGCGAGGAGCTCGGCGGCGTTGACCTTGACCACGATCTGGGTGTCGAAGCCGAGGCCGGTGTCGAGGTCGAGGTAGGCGTGGGACCTGCGGGCGAAGCAGTACACGCACGCGTGCGTGCACCCCCGGTAGGGGTTCACGGTCCATTCGAACGGCATCCGGGAGGCGCCCGGGACCCGGTTGAGGATGGTGCGGGCCCGGACCTCGTGGAAGGTGATCCCGCGGAACTCGGGCGTGTCGAAGGTGCGGGTCGTGATCGCGTCCGCGCCGAACAGGGCGGCGTCGGCGGGCACGGGCGCGGTCTCGCCCAGGTGGTCCCAGCGCATGACGCCTCCTCGATCGACTTCGCTCGTACGTTCGACTCTCTCTCCTCGCAGAATAGAACATCTGTTCCCTTGATCGTCGCAACCCGGATTTCGTGCCCCGGAGGGCTCGTGGTTCGCTTGGCCCACACCCCCTTGGACAACCACGAGCTGGAGGAAATGCGATGGCGCAGGTCGAGGCCACGACGGAACGGATCATCGCGGCGGACGCGGAGACCGTGTTCGACACGCTGGCCGACTACAGCGGCACGCGCGCGAAGCTGCTGCCCGAGCACTTCAGCGAGTACGAGGTGCGCGAGGGCGGCGACGGCGAGGGCACCCTCGTCCACTGGAAGCTCCAGGCCACCAGCAAGCGCGTCCGCGACTGCCTCCTGGAGGTCACCGAGCCCACCGACGGGCAGCTCGTCGAGAAGGACCGCAACTCCTCCATGGTCACCACCTGGACCGTGACCCCGGCCGGCGACGGCAAGTCCCGCGCCGTCGTCACCACCGTCTGGAACGGCGCCGGTGGCGTCGGCGGCTTCTTCGAGCGGACCTTCGCCCCCAAGGGTCTCGCCCGGATCTACGACGTCGTGCTCGCCAACCTGGCGGCCGAGACCGAGAAGTAACGCCCGGAGCGTTCACCGATTCGAGTGGATTCCCCGCCGCCCCCGTACCGGCGCCCGGCGCGCCCGAGGGGTGCGGGGAGTTCCGCAAACGCGCTGATGAGCGCCGCAAGTGCCCCCTCGTGCCCCGCTGTTCACCCCTCCCGGGGCCACCACCCGCCCGTACCGCCCGACTTGCTCCCGCTTCGCGCCCGATGCGAAGAATGGCCCGGCGCCGGGGCCGCTCCTGAGGCCCGGGCGAGGCCGTGACGAGGGGAGCCGTACGTGGGTGCGAGCACACTGGTGAAGGACGCCCAGGGAGCCGCAGCGCTCCCCGAGGCCGGACCGCCCGCCGGCCCCCCGCCGCCGCCCCCGGCCGAGACCCCCCTCGACCCCCGCCGCGTCCGGCTCGTCTTCTTCGGTCTCATGCTCGCACTGCTCCTCGCCGCGCTGGAGCAGATGATCGTCGCCACCGCCCTGCCGAAGATCGTCGGCGAACTCCAGGGCCTGGACCGGATGTCCTGGGCGATCACCGCCTACCTGCTGACCTCCACCATCGGCCTGCCCGTCTACGGCAAGCTCGGCGACCTCCTCGGCCGCAAGGGCGTCTTCCTCTTCGCCATCGTCGTCTTCGTCATCGGCTCCGGACTCGCCGGCTGGTCCCGCACCATGGACGAGCTCATCGCCTTCCGCGCCCTCCAGGGCGCCGGCGCCGGCGGCCTCATGATCGGCGTCCAGGCGATCATCGCCGACATCGTCCCGGCCCGCGAACGCGGCCGCTACATGGGCCTGATCGGCGCCGCCTTCGGCCTCGCCTCCGTCGCCGGACCGCTCCTCGGCGGCTTCTTCACCGACCACGTCTCCTGGCGCTGGTGCTTCTACTTCAACGTGCCCTTCGGGCTCGTCACCCTCGCCGTCGTCGCCACCGTCCTCAAGCTGCCCAGGCCGAAGGCCCGCGCCCGCTTCGACGTCCTCGGCACCCTGCTCCTCGCCGCCGCCTCCACCTGCCTGGTCCTGCTGACCAGTTGGGGCGGGACCGAGTACGACTGGGACGACCGGGTCATCCTCGGCCTCGGCTGCGGCGCCGCCGGAACCGTCCTGCTCTTCCTCGTCGTCGAGCACTTCGCGCCCGAACCCCTCATCCCCCTGCGCCTGTTCCGCGACTCCGTCTTCACCGTCACGTCCCTCGTCGGTGCCGTCGTCGGCATCGCCCTCTTCGGCGCGGCCAGTTACCTGCCGACCTTCCTCCAGATGGTCGAGGGCGCCACCGCCACCGAGTCCGGGCTGCTCATGCTGCCGCTCATGGGCGGGATCGTCGTCGCCTCCGTGGTCTCCGGCCGGCTCATCAGCCGCACCGGCCGGTACAAGGTCTACCCGCTGCTCGGCTCCGCGCTCGCCGTCACCGGCATGGCCCTGCTCTCCCGCATGGACATCGGCACGCCCCGCCTCACCCACAGCCTCTGGCAGGCCGTGCTCGGCACCGGCATCGGCCTGATCATGCCGGTGCTCATCCTCGCCGTGCAGAACTCCGCCCGCCCCGCCGACCTCGGCACCGCCACCAGCGCCCACAACTACTTCCGCCAGATCGGCGGCAGCGTCGGCGCCGCGATCTTCGGCACCCTCTTCGCCGCCCGCCTCGACTCCGCCCTCGCCGACCGGCTCCCCGCGCTCCAGGGCTCCGCCACCGAAGGGGCCGCCGCCCTGCCGCCCGCCGAGGCGATCACCCCGCAGACCGTGCACGCCCTGCCGCCCGCCCTGCGCGACCTCTACGTCCAGGCGTACGCGGACGCCATGCCGCGCGTCTTCCTCTACCTCGTGCCGGTCCTCGTGCTCGGCCTCGTCCTCGCCTTCTTCCTCAAGGAGAAACCGCTGGTGTCCCACCACACCCCCGCCACCGAGGCCCCCGACGCCTACCTCGACACCGGCGTCCAGGCCGTCCCGCACGCCCGCCACGCCGCCCCCGCCCCGGCGCCCGCCGCACCCCTCCACGCCGGGGTGCCCGTCTGCGGCACCGTCCAGCACCACGACGGCAGCCGCGTCCCGCGCGCCGCGCTCACCCTCATCGACGTCGGCGGACGCCAGATCGGCCGCGGCGCCAGCGGCGAGGACGGCCGGTACGCCCTCAGCGTCCCCGGCAGCGGCGCGTACGTGCTGATCGCCGCAGCCGGCGGCCACCAGCCGCAGGCCGTCTCCGTCACCGTCGGCGACCGCCCGGTCGAACTCGACGTGGTCCTCGGCGGCGCCGGCCGCCTCGCGGGCACCGTCCGCACCGCCGACGGCACCCCCGTCCGGGACGCCGCCGTCACCCTCACCGACGTCCGCGGCGAGGTCGTCGCCTCCACCCGCAGCGGACGCGAGGGCGGGTACGTGATCACCGAACTGGTCGCCGGCGAGTACACCCTCGCCGCCAGCGCCCCCGCCTTCCGGCCCGCCGCCGTCCCGGTCAGCGTCCAGTCCTCCCGCGAGACCCGCCAGGACATCGAGCTGGCGGGCGGCGCGGTCCTGCGCGGCACGGTCAGGGCCGGCGGCGGGCGCCTGGTGGAGGACGCCCGGGTCACCCTGCTCGACGCGGCCGGGAACGTCGTCGACACCCTCACCACCGGCCCCGACGGCACCTTCCGCTTCGTCGACCTGTCCTCCGGCGAGTACACGGTCATCGCCGCCGGCTACCCGCCCGTCGCCACCGTCCTCCAGGTGGCCGGCGGCGGCCGCACCGAACGCGACCTCCACCTCGGCCACCAGGACTGACGACCGCTCAGGAGGCGGTCGGGGCCGCCTTGCGCAGGGCGGCGACGCAGCTGCCGATCGCCTCCTGGAGGGCTTCGAGGCGCTGGAGCATGTCCTCCTCGTAGATCTCCTCCTCCAGCACCTCGTCGAGGGTCAGCTCCTCGAAGACCTTCGTGGCCTTCTGGAGGGAGCTGTAGAAACGGGTCCGGCGCTCCTGCACCCGCAGCGCCGGGTCCTCCTCGACCGCCCTGGCGACCAGGCCCTTCACCGTCTCGTACGCCTCGCCGGCCCACTCGCCGGCCTCCTCCGAGTCGTCCAGCTCGTCGATCAGCGACAGATGGCGCTCGGCCTCCGCGCGCACCTCGGCCGGCGCCTCCACGGTCTGCCCGGCCGGGGTCCTGATCTGCCCGTTCTCGACGATCTGGCGGACGTAGCCGATCCGGTCGGCGACCTTCGCCTCGCTCGCCACCGCCTTCTTCAGGCCGTCGGTGCGGGCGATGGCCCGCGCCATCTCCGTCTGGAGCGCCGGGTCCTCCTTCATCCGGTCGAGCAGCGCCCCGCGCGCCGCCTCCGCCGTCCCCGGGTCGGCGAGGATCGCGGCCCGCAGCGCCGTCGGGTTCTCCGCCACCTCCAGCGCCTTCGTCGGCCGGATGCCCTCCGCCTCGGCCGCCGCGCTGATCGCCTGACCGCGCACGGAGGACGCGCTGTTGCGGGAGGTGTAGTACGACAGCCAGACGTCCGCGTCCGGCAGGTCGACGTCGGCGCCGGGCTCCAGGACCTCGAACTGCGGCACCAGACCGTCGTCCGCAGCCATGTCCCACGCCTTGTAGTGGCGCATCACCCGCTCCGGCGAGCACCCCGCGAGCGCGGCGAACGCCCGTGCCGACACCTTCCGCGCCGCCGTCCCCTCGGCCGGCTGCCCGCCGGGCCGCACGCTGCGCGCCACCTTGAGCGCGAAGGTCCAGCCACCGGTCCGGGCGTAGACCCCGAACTCCCGGGCGTCCCGGACGACGACCGGGTCGTGGTCGGCGGGGTCCTCCTCCTCGGGCGCCGGGACGTCCTGGGGTTCCGCGGCCTGCGGGACCCAGAAGCCCTCCTCCGGCTCGGCGGCGGGCTCGGCGGTGGCGGCGGGCGTGGCGGGGGTGGTGTCGGACGGGTCGAGGGCGATGGTCACCGAGGGCTCTCCGGTCGGTCGGTCGGGACAACTGCGGCCGACAGCCTATACGTACCCCTTGGCGATGTTTGGCCCGATTCCGGAACCGGGCCGCCGGACAAAGGGATGGTGCCCGGAAGGGCCGTCGGGCAGGATGCCCCCATGATCCACGGAATCGAGACCCGCCCCGCGCGGTGAGCGCCCCGCCCGCGCGGCCGACGCCCGCGCCCTCCCTCCACGCGTACGCCCTGGGCCTCGGCGCCGCCGCTCCCGGCGCCGTGCCGCCCCCGGGCGGCCACCCCCTCCCCGACACGGCACGGCCGTCGGGCGGAGCACGGCCCCGCCCGCCCCACCGGGAGGCCCGCGCGACCGTCGCCCGCCTCCTGCTCGCCGGAGCGACCGGGGCCGACACCGACCGCGCCGCCGCCGAGACCGAACGCGCGCTCGTCGCCTGCGGCGTCCGCGAGCACCTCGTCTTCCACTCCGCCGCCGCGCTCGACCCCGGCGACCCGGCCGCCGCCCGCGCCCTGGCCCGGCGGCTCGTCCGCGGCGGCACGACCGTCCACGGCGTGGCCGCCGGACTCGGACTGCTCGTGCGGCTCGGCGAACCCGAGGACGTCCCGTACCTGCGCGCCCTCGGAGCGCTCGACGGCGTCTTCCGGTACGCCTACGAGGCCCTCGACCCCCTGGACCGGCCCGCCGCCGCCCTGCTCTGGCTGACCCACTACCCCCTGAACGGGCCGCGCCGGCTCGTCGAGGCCGTCGCCGAGCGCGATCACGCCGCCGTGCGGGAAGCGCTCCTCGGGCTCGCCCCGCGCGACCGGCGGATGGGGCCCGACCACGCCCGCCGCGTCGCCGAGGCCACCGGCCTCGCGGAACTCCTCGACCGGGCGCCCGAGGACACGGCCCTCCTCGCCCAGGCCCTGCGGCTCCTCGCCCGGACGGTCGCCCAGGGCGACCACGGGGTCGAGATCCTGGAGTACGCCGACGCCGTCGCCCTCTACGGGACCGTGGCCGAACGGGCCCGCCTGCTGCCCCCGGACCCCGGCCACCAGGCCCGGCTCCTCACCCTCGCCCAGGACCTCCACAGCGGCGCCTCCCACCTCCTCGACTGGGCCCCCGGCCGGCGCGAGGCCGTCCTCGGACGGCTCCTGGACGCCGTGCGCGAACCCGCGGGGACGGGACGGCGGGCCGACTGGATCCGGCGCACCGCCCGGCACCTGCGCGCGGCGCGCCCCGACACCCCCGCCGCCGCGCCCCGGCTGCGGATCGAGGTGGCGGTCCCCGACCCGGCCGGGCCGGAACCCGTCGAGACCCGGCCTCTGGTCGACGGGCGCCCGATCCTGCCCGGAGCCTTTCCGCAGGGGCGGGGCGACACCCCCGAGGAACTCCTCGACACGGGCTCCCTGCGGGCCGGCGCCGAACCCCGCCCCGTACGGCTCGGCGTCACCTCCTGCGCCGAGGCCTGCTGCGGCGCCCTCTACGCCACCGTCCGCCGCGAGGGGGCGCACGTGGTGTGGAGCGGGTGGCGGCGGCCCGGCCGGGAGCCGGAGCTCCCCGCGTACCGCTTCGACGCCGATGCCTACGACGCCGAGATCGCCCGCGCGGAGCACGACCACGGCTGGACCTGGCCGGCCCGGCACACCGCCCGCCTGATCACCGCCGGGCTCCGCGACCGGCCCGAAGCGCTCACCCGCTGGGGCCTGCGGCAGGGCTGGATCAGCACGGACTTCAGGGACCCCGACGTCACCGTCGTCACCTTCACGGGCCCGCCCCCGGACGGCGCCGGCGGGCGGGGCCCGTTCTACACGTGGCACCTGCCCGACGACGGCGGGCCACCCGCGGAACGCGCCGCCGAGGCGCTGCGCCGCATGTCCGAGACGGATCCGCGGACCTTCGCGGAACGGCCCCGGCCGACCGGCGCCGGCCCTTCCCCCGGCACCAGTGGTCCACTCCAACGGTAGTTGTCCACAGGGGTGGTACGGCCCCCGGGCGGAGCGTACGGTTCCCCCATGAAGATCCTCATCAGCGCCGACATGGAGGGCGCGACGGGCGTGACCTGGCCCGCCGACGTGCTCCCCGGCACGCCGCAGTGGGAGCGCTGCCGGCCGATGTTCACCTCCGACGTGAACGCGGCGGCGCTCGGCTTCCTCGACGGCGGCGCCGACGAGGTGCTGGTGAACGAGGCGCACTGGACCATGCGGAACCTGCTCCTGGAGCGGCTCGACGACCGCGTCCAGATGCTCACCGGCCGGCACAAGTCGCTCTCCATGGTCGAGGGCGTCCAGCACGGCGACGTCGACGGCATCGCCTTCGTCGGCTACCACACCGGCGCCGGCGCCGAGGGCGTCCTCGCCCACACCTACCTCGCCAACTCCATCACCGGCGTCTGGCTGAACAGCCGGCGGGCGAGCGAGGGCGTGCTCAACGCGCACGTGGCCGCCGAGTACGGCGTCCCCGTCGTCCTCGTCACCGGCGACGACCTCACCTGCGAGGACGCCCTCGGGTACGCCCCCGAGGCCCTCAAGGTCGCCGTCAAGGACCACGTCTCCCGGTACGCGGCGGTGTGCCGGACCCCCGCCCGCACCGCCGCCGACATCCGGGCCGCCGCCCGGGAGGCCGCCGCCCTCGCCGTCCGCCACGAGCCGGTCCACGCCGGGCCGCACACCGTGGAGGTCGAGTTCGACGCCGAGCACCTGGGTGCCGCCGCCACGGTGGTTCCCGGCGTGGTGCGGAGCGGCGAACGGCGCGTCGCCTACACCAGCGCGACGATGTACGAGGCGATCCGCACGTTCAAAGCGGTCACGACGATCGTCTCGGCCGCCGTGGAGGAGCAGTATGGCTAGCAGCACGTCCCCCGCGGACACGTCCTCCCCGGACGCGTCCCCCGCGGGGCCGGACGCGACGGCGCTCGACGAGGTCGTCGCCCTCACCTCCGACCTCATCCGCATCGACACCACCAACCGCGGCGGCGGCGACTGCCGCGAGCGCCCCGCCGCCGAGTACGTCGCCGAACGACTCGCCGACGCCGGGCTCGAACCGACCCTCCTGGAGCGCGCCCCCGGCCGCACCAACGTCGTCGCCCGCATCCCCGGCACCGACCCGGCCGCCCCGGCGCTCCTCGTCCACGGCCACCTCGACGTCGTCCCCGCCGACCCCGCCGAGTGGACCCTCCCCCCCTTCTCCGGCGAGGTCCGCGACGGCGTCGTCTGGGGCCGGGGCGCCGTCGACATGAAGAACATGGACGCGATGGTCCTCGCCGTCGCCCGCTCCTGGGCCCGCCAGGGCGTCCGGCCGCGCCGCGACATCGTCCTCGCCTACACCGCCGACGAGGAGGACAGCGCCGAGGACGGCTCCGCCTTCCTCGCCGACCGGCACGCCGCCCTCTTCGAGGGCTGCACCGAGGGCATCAGCGAATCCGGCGCCTTCAGCTTCCACCCCCAGCCGGGCATGACCCTCTACCCCATCGGGGCCGGCGAACGGGGCACCGCCTGGCTCAAGCTCACCGCCCGCGGCCGGGCCGGCCACGGCTCCAAGGTCAACGACGCCAACGCGGTCACCCGCCTCGCCGCCGCCGTCGCCCGCATCGGCGACCACACCTGGCCCGTCCGGCTCACCGCCACCGTCCGCGCCGCCCTCGCCGAACTGGCCGCCCTGCACGGCATCGACGTCGACCTCGACGACCCCGGCCTCGACGTCCCGGTCCTCCTCGACAAGCTCGGCCCGGCCGCCGCCCTCGTCGAGGCCACCGTCCGCAACAGCGCCAACCCGACCATGCTCCAGGCCGGGTACAAGTGCAACGTCATCCCCGGCCAGGCCGTCGCCTACGTCGACGGACGGATGCTGCCGGGCGCCGAGGAGGAGTTCGCCGCCACCATGGACCGGCTCACCGGCCCGGACGTGGAGTGGGAGTTCCACCACCGCGAGGTCCCCCTCGAAGCCCCCGTCGACTCCCCGACCTTCGCCAAGCTCCGGGCCGCCGTCGGGCGCTTCGACCCGGACGGGCACGCCCTGCCCTTCACCATGTCCGGCGGCACCGACGCCAAGCAGTTCTCCCGGCTCGGCATCACCGGCTACGGCTTCTCGCCGGTGAAGCTGCCCCCCGGCATGGACTACGGGGCGATGTTCCACGGCGTCGACGAACGCGTCCCCGTCGACGCCCTGCACTTCGGCGTGCGGGTGCTCGACCACTACCTGAAGACCGCTTAGCACCGGAAGACCGCACGACCCACCGGACCCTGGGGGAGCAGAGGATGCAGAACACGGCCGCCTACGGCAGCTGGCCGTCGCCCGTCACCGCCGCGCTGGCGGCCGCCGACGACGGCCGGCCCGACCACCTGGGCACCGTCGGCGACGAGGTGTGGTGGAGCGCCCCCCGCCCCGCCGAGGGCGGCCGCCGGACCCTGGTCCGGCGCCGGGCCGACGGCACCGAGGCCGTCCTCCTGCCGCCGCCGTGGAACGTGCGGAGCCGGGTCATCGAGTACGGCGGCCGCCCCTGGGCCGCCGCCGAACGGCCCGGCACCGGCCCCCTGGTGGTCTTCTGCCACTTCCCCGACCAGCGGCTCTACGCGTACGAGCCCGACGCGGGACCCGGCGCGGAGCCCCGGCCGCTCACCCCCGTCTCCCCGGTGGGCGGCGGACTGCGCTGGGCCGACCCCGTGCTCCTGCCCGGCCGGGGCGAGGTCTGGTGCGTCCTGGAGGAGTTCACCGGGCCCGCGCCCACCGACGTCCGCCGGGTCCTCGCCGCCGTCCCCCTCGACGGCTCCGCCGCCGACGACCGGACGGCCGTGCGCGAACTCTCCGACGGCCGCCACCGGTTCGTCACCGGACCCCGGATCTCCCCCGACGGACAGCGGGCCGTCTGGCTCGCCTGGGACCACCCCCGGATGCCCTGGGACGGCACCGAGGCCGTCCTCGCCGAGATCACCGCCGAGGGCGAGCTCAAGGACGCCCGGACGGTCGCCGGGGGCCCGGAGGAGTCGGTGCCGCAGGCCGGCTGGGACGCCGCCGGCCGGCTCCTCCTCGCCAGCGACCGCACCGGCTGGTGGAACCTCTACCGCGCCGAGCTCGCCGCCGACGGGACCCCCGGGCCGCTCCGGGCCCTCTGCCCCCGCGAGGAGGAGTTCGCCGGTCCCCTCTGGCAGACCGGACTCACCTGGTTCCAGGCCCTGGAGACCGGCCCGATCGCCGTCCTCCACGGCCGCGGCGACGCCGTCCTCGGGATACTCGACCCCGAGACCGGCACCCTCGCCGACGTCCCCGGACCCTGGACCGCCTGGTCCTCCACCCTCGCCGTCCACGGCACCCGGGTCCTCGGCGTCGCCGCCGGACCCCACCGCCGCCACGAGGTCGTCGAACTCGACACCCGCACCGGACGCGCCCGGGTCGTCGGCTCCCCGCACACCGACCGCGTCGACCCCGGCTACTACCCCGAGCCCGTCGGCCGCACCTTCACCGGCCCCGGCGGGCGCGAGATCCACGCCCACGTCCACCCGCCCCGCAACCCCGGCTCCACCGGCCCCGCCGGCGAGCTCCCGCCCTACGTCATCCGCGCCCACGGCGGCCCCACCGGCCGCTCCGCCCGCGTCCTCGACCTGGAGACCGCCTACTTCACCTCGCGCGGCATCGGCGTCGTGGAGGTCGACTACGGCGGCTCCACCGGCCACGGCCGCGCCTACCGGGAACGGCTGCGCGGCCAGTGGGGCGTCGTCGACGTCGAGGACTGCGCCGCCGTCGCCACCGCCCTCGCCGCCGAGGGCACCGCCGACCCCGCCCGGCTCGCGATCCGCGGCGGCAGCGCCGGCGGCTGGACCAGCGCCGTCTCCCTCGTCCGGACCGACGTCTACGCCTGCGGCACGATCATCTACCCCGTCCTCGACCTCAAGGGCTGGGCCACCGGCGAGACCCACGACTTCGAGTCCCGCTACCTCGACGGCCTCGTCGGCCCCCTCGACGAGGTGCCCGAGCGGTACGCGGAGCGCTCCCCGATCGAGCACGTCGACCGGATCAGCGCCCCCTTCCTCCTCCTCCAGGGCCTCGACGACGTCATCTGCCCGCCCGCCCAGGCCGAGCGGCTGCTCGCCCGCGTCGCGGGCCGCGGCGTCCCGCACGCCTACCTCGCCTTCCCCGGCGAGGGCCACGGCTTCCGCCGCGCCGACACCATGATCCGTGCCCTGGAGGCCGAACTCGCCCTCTACGCCAAGGTCTTCGGCTTCGAGCGGCCCGACGTGCCGGAGCTGGAGCTGCGCGCGTGACCCCCGCCGTCCCGGCGCTCGCCCGCCCCGCGCGACTGCGCCCCGGCGACCGGATCGCCGTGGTCGCCCCCAGCGGCCCCGTCCCCGAGGAGCGGCTCCGGCCGGGGCTCGACCTCCTGCGCGACTGGGGGCTCGAACCGGTCGTCGCCCCGCACGTCCTCGACGCCCACCCGACCCTCGGACACGTGGCGGGCGCGGACCGCGACCGGGCCCGCGACCTGACCGAGGCGTACGGCGACCCCTCCGTCGCCGCCGTGATCTGCGCGCGCGGCGGGTACGGCGCCCAGCGCATGGTGGACCTGGTGGACTGGGAGGCGATCCGCGCGGCCGGCCCCAAGCCCTTCATCGGCTACAGCGACGTCACCGCCCTGCACGAGGCCTTCGCCGTCCGCGCCGGGTTCGCCACCCTGCACGGCCCGATGACCGCGACCGAGGCCTTCCTCACGGAGCCGCGCACCCGCGACTCCCTGCGGGCCACCCTCTTCGAGCCGGAGACGGTCCGCGTCCTGGGGGCGGAGACCGCGCGACCCCTGGCACCGGGCCGCGCCGCCGGCGTCACCCTCGGCGGCTGCGTCAGCCTGCTCGCCGCCGACCTCGCCACCCCGCACGCCCGGCCCTCCGCCCGCGGCGGGCTGCTCCTCCTGGAGGACGTGGGGGAGGAGCCGTACCGCCTGGACCGGATCCTCACCCAGCTGCTGCGCTCCGGATGGCTCGACGGCGTCGCCGGGATCGCCCTCGGCTCGTGGGAGGAGTGCGGCCCGTACGAGGAGGTCCGCGCGGTCCTCGCCGACCGGCTCGGCGGCCTCGGCGTGCCCGTCCTGGAGGGGCTGGGCTTCGGCCACGCCCGCACCGCGCCGACCGTGCCGCTCGGCGTGCCGGCGGTCCTCGACGCCGACGCCGGCACGCTCGCCCTCGACGTCCCCGCCCTGCTCTGACCGGAGCCCTCCGCGCGCCGAGGCCCTCCGCGCGCCGGAGCCCTCCGCGCCGAGGCCCCCTCCGCGCCCGCCGGAGCGCCCCCCCGCCCCGGACGGGGGCGGGGGGAACGCGAAAGGAAACCCGGCCACCCGGACCGGGACTCCTCGACCACGCGGCGCGCCGCCCGGAGGGGGCGGTCAGCTCCCCGTCGCCCTCCGCTGGTGCGCGGTCGCCTTGCTCTGGCTGGTCTCCAGGTGACGCAGCGCCAGCTCCTCGACGCCCTCCACGTCCCGCGCCTCGATCTTCCGGTAGAGCTCCTCGTGCTCCTCGGCCACGACCGTGAAGTCGTCGTGCTGGCCCAGCAGCCAGCGCATCCGGCTCCGCAGCGTCCCCTCCAGCTCGGTCAGCAGGGCGTTGTCGGCGAGTTCGGTGACGGTCTCGTGGAAGTCGGCCGCCGCCCGCCGCGCCTCCGCCCCGTCGCCCCGCGCCGCCGCCGCCTGCTCGGCGTCGAGGTCGGCGCGCAGCTTGGCGAGCCCCGCGCGGGTGCGCCGCTGGGCCGCCAGCCGGAACGCCAGGATCTCCAGGGCGGACCGGACCTCGATGAGGTCGGCGATGTCGGAGGCGGTGAACTCCCGAACCACCGCCCAGGTGCGCGGCCGGGGCGTCACCAGCCCCTCGTTGACCAGGTCCCGCAGCGCGTCGCGGACCGGCAGCCGGCTCACGTCCAGCTCGGCCGCGATCTCCCGCTCCACCAGCCGGCTGCCGGGCGCCCGCGTCCCGTCGATGATCTGGTCGCGCAGGGTGCGCGTGATCCGCTCCGACTCGGGCCTGAACTCCTCAGCAGCTGTCATGCCGCCATTCTTCCACCGGGGAGGACGGCGCCCGCCGTCCTCCCCGGGGCGTCAGAGCGCCGCGTACCCCGGGCGCACGACCTCCTCGATCAGCCGGTTCCGCTCCGGCAGCGGCAGGAACGCGGCCTCCAGGGCGGCGACCGTGAACTCCTCGAAGACCTCGGGTCCGTACCCGAAGGCGTCCGCCACGTGCTGGAACTCCTCGCTCATGGTGGTGCCGGAGACGAGGCGGTTGTCGGTGTTGAGGGTGACGCGGAAGCCGAGGCGGCGCAGCTCGTCGATCGGGTGCGAGGCGTAGTCCTTGGCCGCGCCGGTCTGGAGGTTGGAGGTCGGGCAGACCTCCAGGGCGATCCGGTTGTCGCGGACGTACGCGGCGAGCCGGCCGAGCGTGCCGTCCTCGGCGATGTCGTCCGTGATCCGCACGCCGTGCCCGATCCGCTCGGTGCCGCAGACCTGCACCGCCTCGTGGATCGACTCGGCGCCGACGGCCTCGCCCGCGTGGATGGTGAAGTGGCAGTTCTCCCGCTTCAGGTGCTGGAAGGCGGGCAGGTGGCGGGCCGGCGGGTTGCCGATCTCGCCGCCGGCGATGTCGAAGCCGGCCACGCCGTTGTCCCGGTGGGCGACGGTCAGCTGGGCGATCTCCAGGGAGCGGTCGGTGTGCCGCATGCCGGTGAGCAGCGCCCGGACGGTGATCCGGCCGCCGGTCCGGCGCTCGCCCTCGCGGAAGCCCTCGTTGACCGCCTCGACGACCTCGTCGAGGGTCAGCCCGGCCTCCAGGTGCTGCTCGGGGGCGTACCGCACCTCCGCGTAGACGACCCCGTCCGCCGCCAGGTCCTCGGCGCACTCGGCCGCGATCCGGACCAGCGCCCCGCGGGTCTGCATCACCGCGCAGGTGTGGGCGAAGGTCTCCAGGTAGCGCTCCAGGGAGCCGGAGTCGGCGGCGTCGCGGAACCAGACCGCGAGCTCGGCCGGGTCCTCGGTCGGCAGCGCGGTGTAGCCGCACTCCCGGGCCAGCTCGACGATGGTGGCCGGGCGGAGCCCGCCGTCGAGGTGGTCGTGGAGGACGGCCTTGGGGGCGCGGCGGATCCAGTCGGAGACGACGGGCCGGGCGGACGTGGCAGGGTTGTCAGACAAGTGCATGGCGGGGAAGTGTACGTCATGACCCGCCCGGCGCGGGAGGGGCGGACGCGCGGCACCGCGAGCGCACTCGGGTACGGCTCCGCGGGCGGGGTCCGGGCGGGGCCGGCCGGAGGCCCCGGCGTCCCGCGGCCGCGCGGCCCCGGAGCCGTACGGCCGCCGCTCCGCGACGGGGCCGGCGGGGCCGCCTGCCGGACTCCGCCGACCGGCCCCGGCGGCGCGGACCGGCGGTGGCGCCGTCAGTGGGACTGGAGGACCGGCAGCGCGGGCGCGCCCGTCGGGAGCATGTGCTTGGCGGCCAGGACCGGGGCGTCCCCGACCCGCACCACCTGGGTCACGAGGACCGCGGGGGTGTCCGCGGGGCGGCCCAGCTGCTCGCCCCGCCGCCGCCCGAGCAGGGTGGCGGTGATCCCGCTGTGGGCGTGCAGCGCCACCTCCCGCGAGGCCCCGAGCAGGACCGCGAGCATCGACGACGCGCCGCCCGCCTCCGGCGCCGCCTCGCGCTCCCGCAGCGCGCGGGCGAAGGGCGGGTGGACGCGGTCCAGGACCTCGTCCGCCGCCGCCCACTCGTGGCACAGCGCGGCCGGTCCCGCCTCGCCGTTCAGCACCGACTCCCAGAACCGCAGCTCCGCCCGGGCCGGGGCCAGCAGGTGCTGGGTGGTGAAGTCGGTGGGCTCCTCCAGGGTGCGCAGCAGGGCCCGGACCCGGGGCTCCGTGCCGCCGCCGATCAGCTCCTCCAGCGGCCGGATCTGCTCGAAGCCGCGGCGCGGTGGCCGCGCGTTCACCGTCCGGCCCACCCCGCGGCGCACCGTGACCAGCCCGTCCTCCTGGAGCAGCAGCAGCGCCTCGCGCAGCGCGGGCCGGCTCACGCCCAGCTCGGCGGCGAGCTTCGGCTCGGAGGGGAGGGCCGAACCGGGCGGATAGGTGCCGTCGTGGACGGCGTCCGCGATCCGCTCGTAGAGCGCCACCACCGGTCGCCGCCGGTGCCCGCTGACCGCCAAGGCCCCTCCTCGTCCGTCGTCCGGCCACCACCGTAGCCGGACCGAGTTGTCTGACAAGTCACCCGGACGGAGCTGTCCACCGTCCCGCCGGCGTGCCGATCCCCCCATTCTGGTCCCACGGGTACGCCCGAGACGGACGACGGAGGAGAGGGCCGGGCATGAGTCCCAAGGACACGGCAGGCACGAAGAGGGGGGAACGGCTCGGCGCCGTCACCCCCGGACGGATCGCGATCGCGGTCGTCGCGGTCCTCCTGCTCGTCTTCATCTTCGAGAACACCCGCCAGGTCGAGATCCGGCTGCTGATCCCCGAGGTGACGATGCCGCTCTACCTCGCCCTGCTCGCCACCGCCCTGCTGGGCGCGCTCTGCGGCTGGTACGTGGCCCGGAGGGGCTTCAGGAGGGGCAAGTGAGGCGCGGGGCCCTGATCGGGGCGGGCGCGGCGCTGGCCGTCGCCGCGGTGGCGGCCGGGGCCGCCGGGGACACGGACGCCCGGCGGGCCCGGCGGGCCAGGGAGGCGGCGGCCGGGGCGACCCCGCCGATGCCGGACTTCCGCGGCCGGGGCCTGTGGCGGGTCTTCACCCGCCTGGACCACCGCACCCGGCTCGACGTCCACGACGCGAGCGGCCGGGACCGGCGGGTGCTGTGGCCCCCGCACTGGCGGGTCTGCACCCAGTACCCGGTCGCCGGCACGGGCCTCGACCGCCGCTCGACGGTCGTGATCGGCGTCCTCCGCAAGGGCGAACCCTGCCCGCTCCGCGTGACGACGGCCCGCCGCTGACCCGCCCGCCGCCGGGGGCGCGCACCCAGGGCGGCGCACGCCCCGGGCCGCGCGCCTGGAACCGTACGCCCGCCCTCGGAGCCGTACGCGCCCGCCCTCGGAGCCGTACGCGCCCGCCCTCGGAGCCGTACGCCTCCGCCCCCGGACCCGTACGGCCCTGGCCCCGGGCCCGGGGTTCCGGCCGGGGTTAGCCTGGGGGCATGCCCGATGATCATGACCGCTGGCTCACGGCCGGGCCCCGGGTGGGGCTGCGGCCGTTCACGCTCGACGACGCCGGGGAGTTCACCGCCCGGGCCGAGGAGAGCGTCGCGCTGCACCGGCCGTGGCTCTTCCCGCCCCGCACCCCCGAGCGGTACGCCGCCTACGCGGGCGCGCTGATCGAGGAGCCCGCCCGGGAGGGCTTCCTCGTCTGCGAACGGGCGGAGGCCGGCCGCATCGCCGGGTTCCTCACCGTCAACAACATCGTCCACGGCGCCTTCCGCAACGGGACCCTCGGCTACGGCGCCTTCGCGCACGCCGCCGGACGGGGCCTGATGGGGGAGGCGCTGGGGCTCCTCCTGGCGTACGCCTTCGGGCCGATGGGGCTGCACCGCCTGGAGGCCAACATCCAGCCCGGCAACGCCCCCTCCCGCGCCCTGGTCCGCCGGGCCGGCTTCCGCCTGGAGGGCTTCTCGCCCGCGATGCTCTTCATCGACGGGGCCTGGCGGGACCACGAGCGCTGGGCGATCACCGCCCCTTGCGGTTGACCTTCATCGTGTCGAGGTCGGTGACCGTGGACCTCAGCCCCTTGTGACCGTGGCCGAGCGCCGCGAGCGCCGCCTCCACCCGCTCCTCCGCGAGCGCGCCGGCCATCTCGTCGCCGTCCTCGGCGTCCGACTCGACGACCAGCCGGTAGGAGAAGTGCTTGAGCGTCCGGTCGTAGGCGAGCGAGCCCTCCTCGGTGAACCGCATCGCCGTCAGGCCGTGCTCCTCCACCTCGGCGAGCAGCCGCTCCCGGCTCTCGGGCGACAGCCCGTCGAAGGTGCCCCGCACGATGACCCGGTAGGTGTGTGGCGTGCCCATCTCTCGTACTCCCGTGGTGCTCCAGGCGCCCGCCCCGGCGGCGGACGACCCTCCACCCTAGGCCCCGGTCCGGGCCGGGCGCATTCCGATAAAAGCCGGCTGAAAGCCCTGGTCACGCGGTCTGTTCAGGGCGGGCCCCGGCGTGTTCCATGGGCGGATGACGACCGTACGACGCGCCGTGCTCACCCTCCCGGCGGCCCCGCTCGGCCCGGACAACCCGCTGCCCGCCCTCCGCGTCCCCGGCCCGGCGCACGCCCTCGGTCCCGGGGAACTCGCCGCCCTGCCGCGCGAGATGGCGCGGGGCATCGGCCGGGCGCCGCTGCGCAGCCTGCTGCCCGCCCCGGTCCGCGACGGCTACGGCCGGGACCGCGCGGAGACCGCCCTCGACGCCCTCGTCCTGGAGAACGACCGGCTGCGGGTCACCGTCCTGCCCGGTCTCGGCGGCCGGGTCCACTCCCTCCACCACAAGCCCACCGGCCGCGAACTCGTCTACCGCAACCCCGTGTTCCAGCCCGCCGCCTTCGCCCTCAACGGCGCCTGGTTCTCCGGCGGCATCGAGTGGAACACCGGCGCCACCGGCCACTCCACCCTCTCCTGCGCCCCGGTGCACGCGGCCGCCGTCCCCGCGCCGGACGGCACCCCGATGCTCCGCCTGTGGGAGTGGGAGCGCCTGCGCGACCTGCCGTTCCAGGTCGACCTGTGGCTGCCGGAGGGCTCCGACTTCCTCCTCGTCGGCGTCCGCGTCCGCAACCCGCACGAGCGTCCCGCGCCCCTCTTCTGGTGGTCCAACGCCGCCGTCCCCGAGCGCCGGCGGATCCTCGCCCCCGCCGACGCCGCCTGGCACCACGGCTACGAGCGCGGCCTGCGCCGGGTCCCCGTGCCGGCGGGGGAGGACGGCACGGACCGCTCCCGGCCGGACCGCAGCACCCACGCCGCCGACTGGTTCTACGACCTCCCCGACGGCGGCCGCCGCTGGATCGCCGCCCTCGACGAGGACGGCACCGGCCTCGTCCAGACCTCCACCGACCTCCTGCGCGGCCGCAAGCTCTTCGTCTGGGGCACCGGCCCCGGCGGCCGCCGCTGGCAGGAATGGCTCACCGAGCCCGGCACCGAGGGGTACGCCGAGATCCAGGCCGGTCTCGCCCGCACCCAGCTCGAACACCTCGAACTCGCCCCCGGATCGGAGCTGAGCTGGCTGGAGGCGTACGGGCCGCTGGCCGCCGATCCGGGCGCCGCGCTCGGCGCCGACTGGGCGGCGGCCCGCGCCGAGGCCGAGCGCGCCCTCGACCTGGCCCTGCCGCGCGCCGCCGTCGACACCGCGCACGCCGCCTGGCGGGAGCGGGCCGCCGACACCGACCCGGAGCCGGACGCGGTCCTGGCGACGGGCTCCGGCTGGGGCGCGCTGGAGGCCCTGCGGGCCGGCCACCTCCTCCCCGGCACCCCCTTCCCGGAGACGGCGCTCGGCGCCGAGCAGGAACCCTGGCGGGCCCTGCTGCGCACCGGCGTCCTGCCGCCGCCCGCCAAGGGGGCCGTGCCGTTCCCGCCGCAGACCGCCCCGGCCTGGCGGGACATGCTGGAGACCGCCCCCGCCGACCCGTCCACCGAGTACCACCTCGGCATCGCCCAGTGGCACGCCGGCGACCGGGCCCAGGCGGTCCGCAGCTGGGAGCGGGGCCTGGCCGGGGCGGCGGTGCGCTGGCCCCTGCTGTACTGCCTCGCCGTCGCCGACCGCGAGGACGGACACCCCGAGCGGGCCGCCCACCGCTTCGCCGAGGCGTGCGCGGAACTGGACGGCGCCGTGGACGGGCCGGCCGGCGTGACGGTCGCGGCGGCGCTGGCCCGCGAGGCGATCGACGCCCAGCTGGCGGCCGGCCGCCCCGGCCGGGCCCGCGCCCTGTGGCGGGCGCTGCCGGAGGAGGTCCGGGCGCGGGGCGCCTTCCGGTTCCTGGAGGCCCGGCTCCTCCTCGCCGAGGGGCGCCCGGACGAGGCCCGCGCCGTCTTCGACGCCGGTTTCGAGGTCCCGGACCTCCGCGAGGGCGCGGAGACCCTCGGCGAGCTCTGGGCCCGCCTCACCGACGAACCCCTCCCGGCCGCCTACGAGTTCCGCATGCGGCCGTAGCCGGGGCCCTCAGGAGACCCGGCAGAGGATCTCGCCGTGCGGGACCACGAACGAGGCGTCCTCCTGGGTGCCCCACTCGCGCCAGGCCGCGCTGATCTCCTCCAGTTCGGCGCGGGTGGCGTGCCCGCCCTCGACCGCCAGGTCCGCGTAGGACGAGGCCGTCGTGCGGTCCGCCCACAGGCCGCTCCACCAGGCCCGCTCCCCGGGGGTGGAGAAGCTCCACGCGGACGCGGTGGTGGTGATGTCGGTGAAGCCGGCCCGCCGGGCCCAGGCGAACAGCCGCCGCCCGGCGTCCGGTTCGCCGCCGTTGGCGCGCGCCACCCGGTGGTAGAGGTCCAGCCAGCCGTCGAGGACGGGCCGTTCGGGGTACCAGACGAAGGAGCCGTAGTCGCTGTCGCGGGCGGCGACGACCCCGCCCGGCCGGCAGACCCGGCGCATCTCGCGCAGCGCCCGCACCGGGTCGCCCACGTGCTGGAGCACCTGGTGGGCGTGGACGACGTCGAAGGAGTCGTCGGGGAAGTCCAGGGCGTGCACGTCGGCGACCGCGAACTCGACGTTCTCCAGGCCCCGTTCGGCGGCCGTGGCGCGGGCCTTCTCCAGGACGTCCCCGGCCGCGTCGACGGCGGTGACCCGGCCCGGCGCGACCAGCGCGGCCAGGTCGGCGGTGATGGTGCCGGGTCCGCAGCCGACGTCCAGCACGTCGAGCCCCGGGCGCAGTTCGCCCAGCAGGTAGGCCGCCGAGTTGGCGGCGGTGCGCCAGGAGTGCGAGCGGAGGACCGACTCGTGGTGCCCGTGGGTGTAGACGGCGGTCTCGTGGACCTGGGGGCGCGCGGAGGCGTGCGTCATGGAAGCGACTCCCTCGGTGTGGGTGTGTGGCTCCACGGTAGGGCCATTCGCCGGATGGTGAGACCGGCGTCTTGCGATGTGGACCACCGGAGGGAAGGCGGGAGCGTCAACCCGCCCGGGGCGGAGGGCGGTTGGCGCGGGTGTGGTCAGGGTCTCGGGGGGAAGTCGGCCGATTGGAGTTGGCTTCTAGAAAGGACTTCTATATGTTTCCGTGCGGGGGAGGCGCGCAACGGGGGCGCGCATCGCGGGGGCGGCCCGGACCATGGGGGGACCGGGCCGCCGCCGCGCCTTCGCCGGCCCCGAGCCGTCGCGGCCACGCCGTACCCGCGCCTCCGCGTCCTCGCCGTACCCGCGCCTCCCGTCCCTCCGCCGGACCCCGCGCCCCGGGGCCGCGCCCGTACCCGCGCCGGACCCCTCCCGCGTCCGCGCCGGCCGTCCCTCCCGCGCCCCCGTCACCCGATCGCCGCCCTCTGGACGGGCGGGCCGGGGCGAACCTCCGTATAAAGGGCACGGGGACGCCGTGCCCGGCGCCCCCGTGCGCTCAGGAGGTACGGGACATGCGGGAGACGGCTCCGGAAGGCCGCGGCCCGGTGCGCTACGGCCCTCCCGCGCCCGAGAGCGGCCGGTCCGTCCCCCCGGCGCTCACCGCCCTCCTCGCGGCCGCCGCCGGCCGGACCGCCCCCGAACCGCCCGGCGGCGGACCCGTCCTGCGCGAGGCCGCCGCCGGCTACTGGTGGCGCCGCGGCCTGCGCGGCCACGGCGAGGACGCCCTCGTCGCCCCCGGCGCCCCCGCCCTGCTCCTCGCCCTGCTCGCCGCCCACGGCGGCGACGTGCTGCTGCCCCGCCCCTGCCCCGCCTGGTGGACCCCGCAGATCCGGCTCCTCGGCCGGCCCGCCTACCACGTGCCCACCACCGCCGAGGCCGGCGGCGTCCCCGACCCGTACGCCCTCCTGGAGACCGTCCGCCGGGTCCGCGCCGAGGGGGGCGACCCCCGCGTGCTGCTGCTCTCCGTCGCCGACGACCCCACCGCCACCGTCCCCCCGCCCGAACTCGTCCGCGAGACCTGCGAGGCCGCCGTCGCCGAAGGGCTCCACGTCGTCAGCGACGAGACCTGGCGCGACACCCTCCACCACCCCCAGGACACCGTCCTCCTCAGCCCCGCCGAGATGTGCCCCGACGACGTCACCGTCCTCGCCGACCTCGCCGGCGGCGGACTCGTCCCGGCCTCCTGGCCCTGCGCGATCGCCCGCTTCCCGCCCACCGGCCCGGACCGCGCCGACCGCTACGGCGACCCCCGCGCCCGCGCCCTCGACGTGCTCACCGCCCTCGGAGCCGTCCTCCCCGCCCCCCTCGCCCCCGCCGTCGCCCACGCCCTCGACGAACCCGAGGACGTCTCCGTACCGGCCCGGCGCGCCGCCGCCGTCCACGGCCGGCTCGCCGCCGCCGCGCACCGCGCCGTCCTCGCCGCCGGCGCCCTCGCCCGGCCCCCGCGGGCCGGCCGCCACCTCTACGCCGACCTCGGGCCGCTCCGCCCCGGCCTCGCCGCCCACGGCGTCACCGACTCCCTGGAACTGGAACAGCTCCTCACCGCCCGCCTCGGCCGGCCCGTCCCCGGCGGCCACCGCTTCGGCGACGAACTCGGCGCGCTCCGCGTCCGCCTCGACACCGGACCGCTGCTCGGCACCACCCCGCCCGAACGCGCCGAGACCCTCGCCGCCCGCGAACCCGAGCGGCTGCCCCAGGCGGTCCGGGCCCTGGACGCGCTGGCCGCCGCCCTGCACGACCTGGCCCGGCCCCCGGCCGGCCCCGCCGCACAGAACGGAGCCCGCAGATGACCGAACGGACGGCCCGCCCCGCCCCGGCCGCCGAGGCCCCGCGCCGCGCCGCGCTCCCCACCTCCGTGCTCCAGCCGCTCGGCCGGCTGCGCCGGGACTGGCCCCGCAGCTTCGCCGACCGGCTCACCGCCCCCCTGCCCGGCGTCCGCGCCCTCGCCCGGCTCGCCCGCGAAGGCGCCGTACGCCCCCGGCCCGAGGGCCTGCGGGACATCCCGCTGCTGCCCTTCGAACCCGGCCCGCCGCCGCCCGCCGGACCCGGCACCGTCGCCGTCACCTGGGCCGGGCACGCCAGCTGGGTCCTGCGCCTCGGCGGCCTCACCGTCCTCACCGACCCCGTCTGGTCCCGCCGCATCCTCGGCACCCCGGCCCGGCTCACCCCGGTCGGCGTCCGCTGGGAGGACCTGCCGCCGGTCGACGCGGTCGTCATCAGCCACAACCACTTCGACCACCTCGACGCCCCCACCCTCCGGCGGCTCCCGCGCGCCACCCCGGTCCTCGTCCCGGCCGGCCTCGGCCGCTGGTTCCTCCGCCGCGGCTTCACCCGCGTCACCGAGCTCGACTGGTGGGAGGCGGCCGAACTCGGCGGCGTCCGCTTCGACTTCGTCCCCGCCCACCACTGGTCCAAGCGGACCCTCCTGGACACCTGCCGCTCCCTGTGGGGCGGCTGGGTGCTCACCGACCCGGCCGGCCGGCGGATCTACTTCGCCGGCGACACCGGCTACGGCCACTGGTTCGCCGAGATCGGCCGCCGCCACCCCGGCATCGACCTGGCGCTCCTCCCCATCGGCGCCTACGCCCCGCGCTGGTGGCTCCGCGACGTCCACACCGACCCGGAGGAGGCGGTCCGCGCCCACCAGGACCTGGGCGCCCGCCGGATGGCCCCCATGCACTGGGCCACCTTCCTCCTCTCCGCCGAACCCGTCCTCGAACCCCTCACCCGGGTCCGGGCCGCCTGGGAGCGGGCCGGACTGCCCCGCGAGGACCTGTGGGACCTCCCGGTCGGCGGCTCACGCGTCCTCGTGCCGTAGCGCCTCCCGGCCGCCGCCCCGGATCCGCCGCCACAGCGCGGGGACCGCGCCGACCAGCAGCGTCAGGCCCACCGCCGCCACCACCCCCTGCCACGGCTCCGGGAAGAGCGAACCGCCCAGCACGCCGATCAGCTGGTACGTCGCCGCCCACGCCAGACACGCCGCCGCGTCGCCTCGCGCGAACCGGCGCAGCGGCATCCGGGCCAGCAGACACGCCAGCATCACCGGGATCCGCCCGGCCGGCACCAGCCGGGACAGCACGAGCACCGACACCTGGTGGCTGTCGAGGCGCTCCTGCGCCTGCGCCAGCCGGTCCGGCGTCACCCGGCCGCGCAGCGCCGCCAGCCAGCGGGAGCCGTTCCGGGACCGCACCCCGCGCTGCCCCAGCCAGTACAGCGCCAGGTCGCCGAGGAGGGCGGCGGCCGAGGCCAGCAGGAAGACGAAGAGCAGCGAGAAGGGCGAGGACTGGTGGAAGGCGACCACGGCCGCCGAGCTGACGATCGCCCCCGTCGGCACCACCGGCACCAGCGCGCCCAGCGCCACCAGCAGGAACAGCGACGGGTAGCCCACCGCCTGCTGCGTCGACTCCGGCGGCAGGTCCCGCACCGCGGCGAGCAGCCCACCCGTCACCGGGCGACCTCCGGCCGCACCCGCTCGCCGTGGGCCAGCCGGTGGACCGTCACCTTCGGCGCCAGCCGGGCCGCCTGCCGGACGAACTCGTCCCCCGGCGCGTGGAACTCGTGCGGCCGGACCCCGTCCAGGCCGATCGGCCAGTACGTGCCGTAGTGCACCGGCACCGCCGCCGCGGGCGACAGCGCGGCCAGCGCCTCCGCCGCCCGCCCCGCGTCCAGGTGCCCGTGCCCCAGGAACGGCCCCCAGCCGCCCACCGGAAGCAGCGCCACGTCCACCGGCCCGACCTCCTCCGCCATCGCGTCGAACAGCCCGGTGTCCCCGGCGAAGTACGTCCGCGCCCCGCCCTCGACGACGTACCCGAGCGCGGGGGAGCGGTGCGGGCCGAACGGCAGCCGCCGCCCGTCGTGGAGCGCCGGCACCGCCCGTACCGTCACGCCCTCCACCGCCACCTCGTCGCCGGCCGCCACCTCCGTCAGCCGCAGCCCGCCCGCCGCCAGCCGGCGCAGCCCCGGCACGGCCTCGGGCGCGCCGCGCGGCACGAGCACCCGGGTCCCCGGCGCGAGCCGCGCCAGCGACGGCAGGTGGAGGTGGTCGGAGTGCAGGTGCGAGACGAGGACCGCCTCGGCGACGGCCGCCTCCGGCGGGGGCGGGGCGCCCCGGCGGCGGCGCAGGTGCGCGAGCCGCCGCGCGAACAGGGGGTCCGTGAGGAACCGCACCCCGGAGTCCTCGACCGTGCAGGTCGCGTGCCCCCACCAGGTGACCTCCACCGGCATGCCGCCCTTCCGTCGCCCGCGCGCTCTCCCTGACGAGGGTAGAGGCCCGGCGGCCCTCCCGTGCGGCCGCGCGGCGCAGTAGGGTCGGGCCATGAACGACGTCCGGGTCGCGGCGATCGCCAGCCTCACCCCGCTCGAAGAACTCGACTCCGCCCCCTTCCTCGTCGACACGCGCGGCCAGCACGCGGCGTGCGCCCGCTGGGCGGTCGAACGGGGCTACGTCGTCGCCCGCGAACTCCTCTTCTACGGCGTCCGGCCCGACCACGACGAGCTCTGGGCGGACGTCGAGGCGGGCGAGGTCGACGTCTTCGTCGCGGCGAACGAGCGGGTGCTGGCGCGCGCGCTGACCTCCGTGGCGGGCTTCCGGGCGGAGTGCGCGCGGCGGGGGGTGCGGGTGGAGACGGCGGACGCGGCGGGGCCCGTGTACGACTCCGCCGCCAAGGCCGCCGTCCACCGCCGCCTCTCCATGCCCACCGCCGGCTACGACGGCACCTGACCCCTCCGAGCCCGCGCCCCCTCGCGCGCCGCGCCCCTTCGCGTGCCGCGCCCCCCTCGCGTGTCGCGCCCGCCCCCCGTTGTGGGCAATCGTTCCGCTGGGGCGGAACGGGTGGGCACAACGGGACGGCGCCCCGTACCGGGCCTAGGTTCCCGCGCCTGAACGCCCCGCACACGTGCGCCGCACCGGGGGTGTGCCCACCCTCCCCCAAGGACTTCGTCCAGGGGGACCCCCAGCCCCGCGGAACGCCTGCCCACACGGTGGCGGGACCGGGCCCGTCCGCACGGCCCCGGCACGGGGCACCCGCGCGGCCCGGCGCGGGGCATCGCGCGGCCACGGAACGGCCCCGTCGTGGGGTGGGCGGGGCTCGGGGTGGGGAGGTATGTCAGGGTGGGGGGATGTTTGGGCGGAAGGTGTCGCGTGGGTGAGCCGAGGAACGACCGCTGGCGCAGCACGGGCCGCACGGCCGTCCGCGTGCTCACCGTGTGGACCGTCTCGACGGTCACCCTGCTCGCCCTCGCCGGCCTGCTCCCGGACTTCCAGCTCCAGTCCGCCGACGGCGACAGCCTCACCCGCACGGCCCTCACCGCCGCCTGGGCCGCCGGCGCCTTCGGCCTGCTGACCGCCCTCGTCTGGCCGCTCGTCGTCCGCGCCCTGCTGCTCGTCCCGGCGCTCGTGCTCGGCCTGCTGGTCTTCTTCCTCAACGGCTCGCTGCTGCTCGTCGCGCTCTGGCTGATCCCGGACGGGCGCGGGGCGGCCGACCCGGAGACGGCGGTCGTGGTCGCGGCCGTGATGTCCGCGGTGGCCTCCGCGACCTCCACCGCGCTCGCCGTGCGGGACGACGACGCGTACCGCCGCCGGCTCTACCGGCTGACCGGCCGCACCCGCCCCCGCGACCCGCGGTCCGTCCCGGTGCCCGCGCCCGGCACGGTCTTCCTCCAGCTCGACGGCGTCGGCCACGAGGTGCTGCGGGCGGCCGTCGCCGACGGGCTGATGCCGACGGTGGCGGGCTGGCTCGACGCCGGCCACCGGCTCACCCCGTGGCGCACGGACTGGTCGAGCCAGACCGGCGCCAGCCAGCTCGGCATCCTGCACGGCAGCAACGAGGACGTGCCGGCCTTCCGCTGGTACGAGAAGGACACCGGCCGCGTCATGGTGTCGAACCGGCCGGCGAGCGCGGTCGAGCTCCAGCGCCGGGCGGTGCGCCGCACCGGCGACGGCGGGCTGCTCACCCTCGACGGCGCCTCCCGGGGCAACCTGTTCAGCGGCGGCGCCGACCAGGTGGCGCTGGTGCTGACGGTGGCGGCCCGGCGCGGCCGCCGGAACCGCTCGCGGGCCGGCTACTTCGCGTACTTCTCCGACCCGGCCAACGCGGTCCGCACCGCCGGCTCGTTCGCCGGCGAGGTCGTCCGCGAGGTGGTCCAGTCGACCCGGGCCCGGCTGCGCCGCGAGACGCCCCGGATCCGGCGCGGCGGCACGTACCCCTTCGTCCGCGCCTTCGCGACGGTGGTCGAGCGGGACGTGGTGGTCGCGGCGGTGCTGGGCGACGTGCTCGCGGGGCGCACCGCCGTCTACGCGGACCTGGTGGCCTACGACGAGGTGGCCCACCACTCCGGGCCGCGCGGCCGCGACACGGACCAGGTGCTGCGCCGGCTCGACCGGGCCGTCGCCCTGATCGCCCGGGTCGCCGAGCACGCCCCGCGGCCGTACCGGATCGTGCTCCTCTCCGACCACGGGCAGAGCCCGGGGGAGACCTTCGCGGGGGCGTACGGGCTGACGCTGAAGGAGCTGGTGCGGGCCGGGTGCGGGCTGCCGGTGCCGCGCCGGGTCGGCCGGACCCGCAGCGGCGCGGAGGCCCGGGACGCCGCCCGGGACGCGCTGCGCAGCGCCCTGCACCGGCCGGTGGAGGAGGCCGGGGAGACGGAGCGCGAGCTGCCCGCCCGGCCCTCCGAACCGGTCGTCCTCGCCTCCGGGAACCTGGGCCTGATCTCCTTCCCGGACGTGCCGCACCGGATGACGAAGGAGGAGATCGACCGGCGCCATCCGGCGCTGCTGCGGACCCTCGCCCAGCATCCCGGGATCGGTTTCCTGCTGGTGGCGAGCGCCGAGCACGGCTCGGTGGTGCTGGCCCGGGACGGGGTGGAGGTGCCGGTGGCGGAGCTGGCGGACGACGGGCCGCTGGCGGTCTTCGGCCCGGGCGCGGCCGAGGCGGTCCGGCGCACCGACGGCTTCCCGCACGTCGCCGACGTGATGGTCAACTCCATGTACGACCCGGCGACCGGCACCGTGCACGCCTTCGAGGAGCAGATCGGCTCGCACGGCGGCCTGGGCGGCGAGCAGTCGCGCCCCTTCCTGCTGTCCCCGCCGGCGCTGTCCCCGCCGGTCGCGGAGGGGGAGGAGCTGGTGGGCGCCGAGCGGGTGCACCGGGTGCTGCGGCGCTGGCTGCGCGAGGACGACGGCCCGCAGGTGCCGCTGGGGCCGCCGGCGGACGCTCCGGAAATTTCCTCGTCAGCCCTTGAAGCGGAATGAGTTCTTCCGGTTTTCAGGGTGGTCGCGCCGGACAAAAACCACGGATTTGGACGGGTGTTCGCCGTTCCCGCACGATGGGCCGGATCCGTACGACGGACGTCCGGGTCCGCACGACGGAAGGCGCACCACCCCATGAGCACGGCCCCCCAGGCCCCCACCCTCCCCCCGGCCGGCACCGAGACCGAGACCGGCACCGGCACCGAGACCGGGACCGAGACCGGGTCCGGCACCGGCCGGCAGCACGTCCGGCGCTTCGGACTGCCGGTCGCGAGCGCCCTGGTCCTGGGGAACATCATCGGCGGCGGCATCTTCCTCCTGCCCGCCTCCGTCGCCCCCTACGGCACCATCAGCCTCGTCGCCTTCGGCATCCTCACCCTCGGCGCCCTCGCCCTCGCCCTGGTCTTCGGCCGGCTCGCCCGCCGCCACCCGGTCACCGGCGGCCCGTACGTCTACGCCCGCGCCGCCTTCGGTGACTTCGCCGGCTTCCTCTCCGCCTGGTCGTACTGGATCACCGCCTGGGTCTCCAACGCGGCCCTCGCCGTCGCCGCCGTCGGCTACCTCGACGTCCTCGTGCCCCTGCACGACTCGAAGGCCGCCACCCTCGCCGCCGCCCTGGCCGTCCAGTGGCTGCCCGCCGCCGCCAACCTCGCCGGCACCCGGTACGTCGGCGCCGTCCAGGTCGTCGCCACCGTGCTCAAGTTCGTCCCGCTGCTGCTCGTCGCCGTCGGCGGGTTCTTCTTCTTCGACGGCGCCAACCTCGGCCCCTTCCAGGCGACCGACGGCGGCGCCCTCGGCGCGGTCTCCGCCTCCGCCGCGATCCTGCTCTTCAGCTACCTCGGCGTCGAGTCCGCCGCCGTCAGCGCCGGCGAGGTCCGCGACCCGCGCCGCAACGTCGGCCGCGCCACCGTCCTCGGCACCCTCGCCGCCGCCGCGCTCTACCTGCTCACCATGGTCTCCGTCTTCGGCACCGTCCCGCACGACCGGCTCGTCGACTCCAGCGCCCCCTTCGCCGACTCCGTCAACCTGATGTTCGGCGGCACCTGGGGCGGCGCCGCCGTCGCCTGCATGGCCCTGGTCTCCATGGTCGGCGCCCTCAACGGCTGGACCCTGCTCAGCGCCCAGACCCCGTACGCCGCCGCCCGCGACGGCCTCTTCCCGCAGGTCTTCACCGTGAAGCGGCGCGGGGTGCCCACCGTCGGCGTCGTGGTGACCGTCGTCCTCGCCTCGCTGCTGACCGTGTACAACTACACGGCCGGCTCCGGCGGCGTCTTCGAGACGCTGGTCCTCGTCACCACCTTCACCGCCACCGTCCCCTACCTGCTCTCCGCCGCCGCCCAGATCTACTTCCTGCTCTCCGGGCGGGCGGACCGGGTCCAGCGCTCCCGGCTGGTCCGCGACACCCTCCTCGCCCTCGCCGCCTTCGGCTTCTCCCTCTGGCTCGTCGCCGGCTCCGGCCACGCCGCCGTCTACCAGGGCGTCCTCTTCCTCTTCGCCGGCGTCCTCGTCTACGCCTGGATGGCCGCCCGCAAGCGCGCCGCGGCCGACGCCCCCGAGCCCGCCGAGGCGGTGAATCCGGCCCCGGCGGCGTAGTCCAGGAGGGCGGATCTCCCGGCCGGACGGAGCCTCCGCCGGGCCGGCGGGGCAGTACGGATCACCGTGAGCCCCGCACCCGGGCCGGCGCTTCTCCTCCGGCCGTCCCGCGCCCCCGCCGGCCCGGCGGGGGCACCGGCACGTCTCCGGCGGCTCCTCCTCGTCCTGCTGCTCGTCCTCGCCGCCCTCGCCGGCACCGGCGCGGCGGGAACCCCCTCCGCGGCCGGCGCCGAACCCCGGCCGGCCACCGCGCCCGCCGCCCCGGACCCCGCGGGGGAGACCCACGAGCCCGTCCCCGCCGAGGCGGGCGTCCCCGGCCGCACCCGGCACCACCGGACCCGCCGCCGGCCCGTCCCGCCCGCCCCGCGCCCCCGCCCGGCCGGCCGCGCCCCGCGGCGCGCCGCCGCCGTCCCCGCACCCGCCCCGCTCCCCTCCGCGCACCGGCGGGTGGTGATGCGCTGCTGACGGGCCCCGCCCCCAGCAGCCCCCACCCACCCCCGCACCCGCGAGGAGCACCGTCATGCCCGCAGATCCGTACGCCGTCCTCCAGGCCCTGCTGCGCGCCGAGGCCGCCCGGGCCGCCCGCCGCACCGCCGAGGACGCGCCCGCCCCGGCCCCGGAGCCCGTGCGGCCGGCCCCGGAGCACGCCCCGGCCGCCGCCCGCCCGCGCCGCGAGCCCCCGGTCCGCTGACCCGCCCGGGATCCGGCCGGCCGGCGGCCATGACCTCCCAGGTAATCGACCCGCACCGGCCCCCGGCGGCAAGCTCTGAACCACCGGAACCCGGGCGGCGCACTCCGCCCGGGCGCCGGGTCCCACCGTACGCACGTCCCCACTGGAGGGTGATCCGTCATGTCCCAGGCCCTGCTCGCCGGTCTCGCCCGCACCACCCAGCCGCAGTCCATGGTCCGCCGGTTCCTCGCCCTCGACGCCGTCGTCACCGGGGCCAACGGGCTCGCCTACGCCCTCGCCTCCGGCCCGCTCGGCGACCTCCTCGGCGTGGCCCCCGCGCTCCTGCTCGGACTGGGCCTCTTCCTCACCGCCTTCGCCGCCGGCGTCGCCTGGCTCGCGAGCCGCCCGCAGCCCCCGGCGGCCGCCGTGAAGCTGGTCGTGGACGCCAACCTGCTGTGGGCCGTCCTCAGCCTGGTCGCCCTCGCCGCCTGGCTGGAGCCCACCACCGCCGGGCTCGTCTGGACCCCGATGCAGGCCGGCACCGTCGCCGGCTTCGCCCTCCTCCAGTGGGCCGCGCTGCGGGCCGCTACCCGCTGAGGGAGCGCAGGTACTCCGCCGTCGCCGGGTCGGCCGGGAGCATCGTCTCGATGGCCAGCTCGGCGACGGTCACGTCCATCGGCGTGTTGAAGGTCGAGATGGACGACACGAAGGACAGCACCCGCCCGCCGTGCTCGATCCGCAGCGGCAGCGCGAAGTACGGGTACGGCTCCGGGTCCTCCGCGTCGCCCGCCTCCGGCGGCTCCGGCAGCGGGTACGCCGTCACCTCCTCGTACACCGCGCGCAGCGCGTCCGAGCGGGCGAAGGCGATCTGACGCTCCATCTGGGCCAGCAGGTGCCCCCGCCACTCCCGGAAGTTGCGGATCCGGGGCGCCAGGCCCTCCGGGTGCAGGGTGATCCGCATCGCGTTCATCGGCGGCGCCAGCAGGTGCTCCGGCAGCCCGTCGAGCAGCATCCCGATCGCCCGGTTGGCCGCCACCACCGTGTACGAACCGTCCACCACCAGCGCCGGGTACGGCTCGTACCCCTGGAGCAGCCGCGCGATGCCCTGCCGCAGCGTCTCCAGCTCCGGCGCGTCGAGCGGCGACTCCGTGTACCGGGGCGCGTAACCCGCCGCGAGGAGCAGCGCGTTGCGCTCCCGCACCGGCACGTCCAGGTGCTCGGCGAGCCTGAGGACCATCTCCTCGCTCGGCCGCGACCGGCCCGTCTCGACGAAGGAGATGTGCCGCGCCGAGGAGTCGGCGCGCAGCGCCAGCTCCAGCTGGCTCAGCCGCCGCCGCTCGCGCCAGCCGCGCAGCAGCGGCCCCACCCCCGTGTCGCTCACGACTGTCGTCATGCGCAGACGGTATCCCAGAGGGGTGACCGGGTACGTTCCTCCCGGGGCCGTACCCGCACCCCCGCCCCACCCCGCGCACCACCGACCGGAGGGAGCACCCCGTGCCCACGCAGCCGCTGTCGCAGAAGGAGATCGAGGACCGACTGCGGGAGCTCCCCGGCTGGTCCGTCGAGGACGCGCGCCTGGCCCGCTCCTACCGGCTCGCCGACCACTTCGCCGCGACCGCCCTCGTCGTCCACGTCGCCCAGATCCAGCAGGAGCTGAACCACCACGCGGAGCTGACGCTCGGTTACGACACGGTCGCCCTGGCCGTCTCCACCCACTCGGCGGGCGGCGCCCTCACCGAGAAGGACTTCGAACTCGCCGAGCGCGTCGAGGCCGCCGCCCCCGGCCACGGCGCCCACTGACGCGCCGTCCGCTCCCCAGGCTGTCCGCCATGGTGGACACCCTGCTCGACTACGAGACCGAGGCGGCCCACTACGACGAGACGCGCGGCGGCGTGCCCCGGGCCGGGGCGGCGGCCGCCGCCGTGCTGCGGCTCGTGCCGCCCGGCGCCCGCACCCTCCTCGACCTCGCCTGCGGCACCGGCCTCGTCACCGAGCGGATCGCCCGGCCGGGGCTGCGCGTCTTCGGCGCCGACGCCGCCCACGCCATGCTGCGGGCCGCCGCCCCGCGGCTCCCCGGCCGGGCCGTCCGCGCCGACGCCCGCCGGCTGCCGTTCCCCGACGCGAGCCTCGACGCGGTCTGCGCGGTGTGGCTGCTCCATCTGGTGCCGTTCACCGGCGAGATCGTCGCCGAGGCCGCCCGGGTGCTGCGCCCCGGCGGCGTCCTCGCCGTCACCGTCGACAAGGACGCCGCCCACGACGTCGGCAGCGACATCGACGCCCTGCTGCGCCCGCACCGCGCGCCCGCCGCCGCCCACGACCGCGCCGCACGGGTCGACGCCCTCGCCGCCGCCCACGGCCTCGCCCCGGCCGGCGCCACCTCCTTCACCGGCCACGGCCAGGGCGCCACCCCCGGGTCCACGGCCCGGAGGCTCCGCGCCGGCCACTACGCCTCCTGGTTCCGGGGCGACCCGGCCACCACCGAGACCCTCGCCGCCGCCCTCGCGGCCCTCCCGGACCGGGACCGCCCCCGCCCGGACCCCGAGTACCGCCTGGTGTCCTACGCGAAGCCCGGCATTTCCTAGCGGACCACCCGGCCCCCGGACAGTTCGAGGCGGCGGCCGGCGAAGCGGTCGCGGAAGGTCCGGTCGTGGGAGACCGCGACCACCGCGCCGGGGAAGGCGGCGACCGCCTCCTCCAACTCCTCGACGAGCGCGGGCGCCAGGTGGTTGGTCGGCTCGTCCAGGACCAGCAGGTCGGCGGGGCGGGTCACGAGGCGGGCCAGTTCGAGCCGTCGGCGCTGGCCGGCGGAGAGCGCGGCCACCGGCACGGTCAGGTCCTCCTCCCGCAGCAGCCCCAGCGCGAGCAGCGCCCCGGCGTGCTCCTCGGCCGGCCCGGGCAGGCCCTCCGCCCAGACGGCGAGGGCCGTCCGGCGGGTGGGGGAGTGCGGCAGCTCCTGGGCGAGGTGGCCGACCCGGCCGGTGCGGCGCACCTCCCCTTCCTCCGGGGCGAGTTCACCGGCGAGGACCCGCAACAGGGTCGTCTTCCCCGCCCCGTTGGGTCCGGAGACCAGGAGCCGGTCGCCGGCCCCGATCCGCAGTCCGTCCACGGCGAGCCGGTCGTCGACCCGGACCCCGGTCAGCTCCACGAGCGGTTCCGCGAGCGCCTCCGTGCGCTCTCCGGCCGGGAGTGCGGGAAGGGCCGGGGCGAACCGGCCGCCGAAGCGCAGCGGTTCGGGCGGCGCGGCGACCGGCTCCCGCAGCAGCTCGTCGAGGCGGCGGCGGGCCGTCCGCACCTGCCCGGAGAGCTTGTTCTCGCTGGAGCGCCGGTGCTTGCCGAAGCCCTGGCGCGGGTCCTTGCCGGTCACCGCGAGCCGCTGTCCCGCCGCCGCGACCAGCTCCTCCGTGCGGGCCACCTCCTCCCGCCACGCCAGGTGCTCCTGGACCAGCCGGCGGCGCTCGGCGGCCTTCGCGGCCCGGTAGCCGGCCCAGCCGTCCCCGTACCGCAGCACGGTCCGCCGGTCCCGGTCCACCTCCAGGACGGTGGTGGCGAAGCCGGAGAGGAAGGCCCGGTCGTGGGTGACGACCAGCGCGGTGCCCCGGTGGGCGGCGAGCCGCCCCCGCAGCCAGTCGACGGCGTCGGCGTCGAGGTGGTTGGTCGGCTCGTCGAGCAGCAGGAGCTCGGCGCCGGAGGACAGGACGCAGGCGAGCGCGAGCCGGGCCTGCTCGCCGCCGGACAGGGTGGCGAGCGGCCGGTCGCCGGTGACGTGCCCGAGGCCGAGGGCGTGCAGGGAGGCGGCGGTCTCGGCGTCGGCGCGGTAGCCGCCGCGCTCCTCGAAGCGGTCGAGGAGTTCGCCGTACGCGGCGAGCTCCTCCGGTCCCGCCTCGCCGAGGCGCGCCTCGGCCGCCCGCAACTCCGCCTCCAGGGCGCGCAGTTCGGCGAGGGCGAGGTCGACGGCGTCCTGGACGGTGTCGTCGGGGCCGACGGGGTACGTCTCCGGCAGGGTCTGGGCGAGCCGGGCGACGGGGCCCGGGAAGCGGACGAGGACCTCGCCCTCGTCGGGGGTCAGGCCGCCGTCGAGCAGCCGCAGCAGGGTGGACTTGCCGGAGCCGTTCTCGCCGACGACGACGGCCTTCTCGCCGGGCCGGACGGTGAACGAGACCCGGTCGAGGATCCGGCGATCACCGAAGGAGACGCCGACCTGGCGGAGGGAGAGCTGGGCGCGAGCGCGCATGGGGATTCCTCTGAGGCGTGGGGCGGAGAAGGGCACGCGAAACCGGCCCACGGCCGCGAGCGGCCGGGCCGGCCCCGGAATCAGAGGAAGAAGGAGAAGTGGTACGCACCCATGTTCCCGAGGCTAACAGCCGCCCCGGACGATGTCCCGGGACTTTCGCCCCGGGGACCGGCGGCGCCGACACGTTTGCCGTACCGGCAACTTTTCTCGCGTTTCCGGCGAGGCCCGGCGCACCCTGGTCCCATGACCCAGCACGGTGAAACCCACGCCCCGCACCACGACCACGCCCACGGACCGGGCCACGCCCACGGACCGGGCCACGCCCACCACGGCCACGCGCACGGCGAAGGCGGCGAGCTCGACTGGGCCCGGCTCGCGCCGCTCCTGGAGCTCCAGGCCGAGGTCGCCGGCACCGCCTACCGCGAGGCCGCCGACTGGCTCGGCACCCTCGTGCCGGTGGCCGGCGTGCGCCGCCTCCTCGACGTCGGCAGCGGCCCCGGCGTCATCACCACGCTGCTCGCGGAGGCGTTCCCGTACGCCGAGGCCGTCGCCGTCGACGGCTCCCCGGAGCTCCTGGAGCGGGCCCGGGCCCGCGCCGAGGCCCGGGGGCTCGGCGGCCGGGTCTCCACCCTGCGCGCCGAACTCCCCGACGAGACCGCCGGCCTGGGCGAGGCCGACCTGCTGTGGGCGGGCAACTCGCTGCACCACATCGGCGACCAGCGGGCCGCGCTCGCCGCGTTCGCCGAGCTGCTGCGCCCCGGCGGCCTGGTCGCCCTCGTCGAGGGCGGACTGCCCCCCCGCCACCTGCCCCGGGACATCGGCATCGGCCGCCCCGGCCTGGAGGCCCGCTTCGACGCCGAGCACGCCGACTCCTTCGCCCGGATGCGGTCCGAGCTGCCCGGCGCCACCCGCGAGCCGGACGACTGGCGGGCCATGTTCGTCTCCGCGGGCCTCACCCCGGCCGGCACCCGCACCTTCCTCGTGGACGTGCCCGCGCCCGTCCCGCCGGTCGTCCGCGAGCTGGCCGTCGCCCACTTCGGACGACTCCGCGAGAACTTCGGGGAACGGCTCGGCGCCGAGGACCGGGCCACCCTCGACCGGCTCCTCGACCCGGCCGACGAGCGGTCCCTGCACCACCGCACGGACCTCTTCCACCTGACGGCCCACACGGTCCACACCGCCCGCAAGGGCTGAACCGCGCGGGCCGCCACCCGGCTCAGGAGGGCACCGGCTCCAGCCGCCACCACTGGAACGGCGAGTCGGTGTCCTCCCCCTGGCGGATGTCGGCGCCCTCGGCCGCCGAGCCGTCCGCCACCTCCAGCAGCAGCCCGCTGACGAAGCTCACCAGCGTGACCGTGCCGGGCGACTCGACGTCCTGCTCGATGATCCACTCCTGGGCGCCGAAGTTGTTCGCCCGCCACTGCTGGACGAGCGCGCCCGGCTCCGTGGAGGCGTTCACCACGTCGAGCCGTTTCCCGCTGGCCGCGTTGACCAGGTGGTACAGCCCGCCGCCGTTGGGCACCGCGGACACCCGCCAGTGCTGCCCGGGGGCGTCGGTCGCGGCGCCCTGCTGGACCTTCGCGCCGCCGCGCCGCGAGCCCGCGTACACCTCCAGGACGAGGCCGCTGCCCACGTTCCGCACCCGGTACAGACCGTCCGGGACGGGAGCGGGGCCCCCGCCCCCACCGGCCGTCCCCGTCCCCGTCCCCGCCAGCGTCTCCGTCATCGCCCCGCCCCCGTCTCCGCCTTCGTCTCCGTCACCGTCGCCGTCCGGCTCAGGCGACGTTGAACTCCGCCGGGTTCGGACCGAGGCGCCGGCCCTCGTCGAGCGCGGCGATCGCCGCCATGTCCTCGGCGTCCAGCTCGAAGTCGAAGACCTCGATGTTCTCGCGGATGCGGGCCGGGGTCACCGACTTCGGGATGACCACGTTGCCCAGCTGGAGGTGCCAGCGGAGCACCACCTGGGCGGGGGTCCGCCCGTGCTTGCGGGCGACGGCGACCAGCGCCGGGACGTCGAGCAGCCCCCGGCCCTGGCCCAGCGGCGACCACGCCTCGGTCGCGATGCCGAGGCGGGCGTGGAACGCGCGGGACTCCGCCTGCGCCAGCTGCGGGTGCAGCTCGATCTGGTTCACCGCCGGCACCACCGAGGTCTCGGCCGTCAGCCGCTCCAGGTGCTCGGGGAGGAAGTTGGAGACGCCGATCGCCTTGGCGCGGCCCTCGGAGAGGATCTTCTCGAAGGCCCGGTAGGTGTCGACGTACGCGTCCTTCTCCGGCACCGGCCAGTGGATCAGGTACAGGTCGACGTAGTCGAGGCCGAGCCGCTCCAGCGAGGCGTCGAAGGCCCGCAGGGTGGAGTCGTGGCCCTGCTCGCTGTTCCACAGCTTGGTGGTGACGAAGAGCTCCTCGCGGGGGATGCCGGAGGCGGCCACGGCCTGGCCGGTGCCCCGCTCGTTCTCGTAGACCGCCGCCGTGTCGATGGAGCGGTATCCGGCCTCCAGGGCGGTGGCCACGGCCTGCGCCGCCTCGTCGTCCGGCACCTGCCAGACGCCGAAGCCGAGCTGCGGCATCGCCACGCCGTTGTTGAGGATGACCGAGGGGACCTTGCTGTCCGTGCTCACGTGGAATGGATCCTTACGTCGTCGTGGTCGTACGCGGACGGGCGCGCGGGCGCCCGCCCCCTTCCTCCCCAACGATCACCCGGCCCGCATCATTCCGGCGACCGGAGCGCGCCGCCGGTCAGCCGTACAGCGCCTCGACCTCCGCCGCGTACGCCCGTTCGATCGCCTTCCGCTTCAGCTTCAGGGACGGCGTGAGCAGCCCGTGCTCCTCGCTGAAGGGATGGGCGAGGATCCGGAAGGTGCGGATCGACTCCGCCTGCGACACCAGCGTGTTCGCCGCCACCACCCCGCGCCGGATCTCCGTCTCCAGGTCCGGGTCGCGGACCAGCTCGGCGGGGGAGAGCGGCGGCCGGCCCTGGATGGCGAGCCAGTGGTCCACCGCCTCCCGATCGAGGGTGACCAGGGCCGCGATGTACGGCCGGTCGTTGCCGACGACGAGGCACTGGGCGATCAGCGGATGCGACCGCACCCGCTCCTCCAGGCCGCCCGGTGCCACGCTCTTGCCGCCGGAGGTCACCAGGATCTCCTTCTTCCGCCCGGTGATCGTCAGATAGCCGTCGGCGTCGAGCGCGCCCAGGTCGCCGGTGGCGAGCCAGCCGTCGTTCAGCACGGCCGCCGTGGCCGCGGGGTCGTTCAGGTAGCCGGAGAAGACCTGGCCGCCGTGGAGCCACACCTCGCCGTCCTCCGCGATGTGCACGGTCGTGCCCGGCACCGGCCGGCCCACCGTGCCGTACCTGACCCGCCCGGGCGGGTTCGCGGTCGCCGCGGCCGTCGACTCCGTCAGGCCGTACCCCTCGAAGACGGTGACGCCGGCGCCCGCGAAGAAGAGCCCCGTCCGGCGGTCCATCGCCGAACCGCCCGACATCGCGTACCGGATCCGGCCGCCGAGCGCCTCGCGCACCTTCGCGTACACCGTCTTCTCGAAGAACTGGTGCTGTACCCGCAGCGCCGCCGACGGTCCGGGGCCCAGGCCGAAGGACTTCTGCTCCACCGCCTCGGCGTACTTCACGGCCGCGTCCACGGCCTTGTCGAAGACGCCGGCCCGGCCCTCCCGCTCCGCCTTGCGGCGCGCCGAGTGGAAGATCTTCTCGAAGACGTACGGCACGGCGAGGACGAAGCTCGGCCGGAAGGCGACCAGGTCCGGCAGGAGTTCGGAGGCGGTCATCGACGGCTGGTGGCCCAGCTTCACCCCGCCCCGGACCGCCGCCACCTCCACCATCCGTCCGAAGACGTGCGCGAGCGGCAGGAAGAGGAGGGTGGAGGCCTGGTCGCCGGGGCGGGAGCGGAAGACCGGCTCCCAGCCGGCGAGGACGGCGTCCGTCTCGGCCGTGAAGTGGGCGTGGGTGAGCACGCAGCCCTTGGGGCGGCCGGTGGTGCCCGAGGTGTAGATGACCGTCGCCACCGTCTCGGGGGTCACCGCCCGCCGGTGCCGCTGCACGACCTCCTCGTCGATGCCCTCCCCGGCCGCGGCCAGCTCGGCGACCGCGCCCGGTCCGGCGTCCTCGCCGGGGTCGAGCTGCCACAGCCGCGTCAGCCGGGGCAGCCGGTCCACCACGGACCCGATGGTCATGGCGTGGTCCTCGTGCTCCACCACGA
>NZ_JBEZUZ010000029.1:0-71240 GCF_040636735.1 Streptomyces sp. NPDC035033
CGGGCCTACGTCGAACAGGACCTCCACGAGATCTACCAGGGCGAGGTCCGCTACGCCCGCGACGCCTTCGAGGGCCTGCGCCTCATGGACGCGCTGATGGCGGTGAAGCGGGGGGTGCCCGGGGCCGCGCTGCCCGCGCTGAAGCAGCGGCGGGTGCCGAAGCGGGAGACGCCCCTGGAGGTGCGGGAGCCCGAGCCGGCCGGGCGCTCGGACGTCGCCACCGACAACCCCGTCCCCGAGCCCCCCTTCCTCGGGACGAAGGTCGTCACCGGCATCCCGCTGGACGCGTACGCGCCCTGGCTCGACGAGGCCGCCCTCTTCAAGGGGCAGTGGGGGCTGAAGGACCCGGCGTCGATCGAGGCGGAGGGGCGGCCCCGGCTGCGGGCGCTGCTCGACCGGATCGCGCGCGAGGGGCTGGTCGAGGCGGCCGTCGTCCACGGCTGGTTCCCGTGCGTCTCCAAGGGCGACGACCTGATCGTCCTCGACGAGGACGGCCACGAGCGGACCCGGTTCACCTTCCCCCGGCAGCGGCGGGGCCGCCGCCTGTGCCTCGCGGACTTCCACCGCGCCGAGGAGTCCGGGGAGGTCGACGCCGTCGCGTTCCAGGTGGTCACCGTCGGATCGAGGATCGGGGAGGAGACCGCCCGGCTCTTCGCCGCCGACGCCTACCGCGACTACCTGGAGCTCCACGGCCTGTCCGTGCAGCTGGCGGAGGCGCTGGCCGAGTACTGGCACGCGCGGGTGCGGCGCGAGTGGGGGATCGGCGGCGCCGACCCGGCCGGCCTGGACGGCATGCTCCGCACCGAGTACCAGGGCTGCCGCTACTCCCTGGGCTATCCGGCCTGTCCGGACCTGGAGGACCGGGCGAAGATCGCCGAGCTGCTCCGCCCGGAGCGGATCGGGGTCGTGCTGTCGGAGGAGTACCAGCTCCACCCCGAGCAGTCGACGGACGCGATCGTCGTCCACCACCCGGAGGCGGGCTACTTCAACGCGGGAGGCCGCAGGTGAACCCCACCTTCTCCTTCGAGTTCTTCCCGCCGAGGACCGACCGGGGCGAGCGGACGCTGTGGGACGCGATCCGGCGGGTGGAGGCGCTGCGACCGGACTTCGTCTCGGTCACGTACGGTGCCGGCGGCTCCTCCCGGGACCGGACCATCGGGGTCACCCAGCGGATCGTCACCGAGACCACGCTCCGCCCGGTCGCCCACCTCACCGCCGTCGGCCACTCGGTCGCCGAACTGCGGGCGATCATCGGCCAGTACGCGGACGCGGGCGTCCGGGACGTGCTCGTGCTGCGCGGGGACCCGCCCGGCGACCCGCGCGGCCCCTGGACCCCGCACCCGGACGGCTTCCGGTACGCGTACGAGCTCGTCGAACTCGTCCGCTCGCTCGGCGACTTCAGGATCGGCGTCGCCGCCTTCCCCGAGGGCCACCCCCGGTCGGCGAGCCCGGAGAGCGACCTCGCGCACTTCGTCGCCAAGTGCAGGGCGGGCGCCGACTACGCCGTCACCCAGATGTTCTTCGACCCCGAGGACTACCTGCGGCTGCGGGACCGGGTCGCCGCCGCCGGCTGTGACACCCCGATCATCCCCGAGATCATGCCCGCCACCGACGTCCGCCAGATCCGCCGCTTCGCCGAACTCTCCGACGCGGCCTTCCCCGAAGACCTGGCCCACCGCCTGGAGGCGGCCAAGGACGATCCGGCGCGTGCTCACCGCATCGGCGTCGAGCACGCGGTCGGCATGGGCCTGCGCCTCCTCGACGAGGGCGCGCCGGGCCTGCACTACATCACCCTCAACAAGTCGACGGCGGCCCTGGAAATCCACCGGACCATCCTCAGCGCAAGGAGAGTTGCAGCTCATGTCTGACGTCACCGACTACAAGGTCGCCGACATCGGCCTCGCGGACTTCGGCCGCAAGGAGATCACCCTCGCCGAGCACGAGATGCCCGGCCTGATGGCGATCCGCCGCGAGTACGCCGAGGCCAGGCCGCTGGCCGGCGCCCGCATCACCGGCTCCCTGCACATGACGGTGCAGACCGCCGTCCTCATCGAGACCCTCGTCGCCCTCGGCGCCGAGGTCCGCTGGGTGTCCTGCAACATCTACTCCACCCAGGACCACGCGGCCGCCGCGATCGCCGCCGCCGGGATCCCGGTCTTCGCCTGGAAGGGCGAGACCCTGGAGGAGTACTGGTGGTGCACCGAGCAGGCCCTGACCTGGCCCGGCGGCGAGGGCCCGAACATGATCCTGGACGACGGCGGGGACGCCACGCTCCTCGTCCACAAGGGTGTGGAGTACCTCAAGACCGGAGTCCTGCCGGAGGCCGAGAACGAGGAACTGGCCGTCGTGCGCGCCCTGTTGGAGAAGAGCCCGCTTGACTGGACGGCGCTCGCCGCCGGCATCCGGGGCGTCACGGAAGAGACGACGACGGGCGTCCACCGCCTGTACGAGATGCACCGCGCGGGGCAGCTCCTCTTCCCGGCGATCAACGTGAACGACGCCGTGACGAAGTCGAAGTTCGACAACAAGTACGGCTGCCGCCACTCCCTGATCGACGGCATCAACCGCGCCACCGACGTCCTCATCGGCGGCAAGACGGCCGTGGTCTGCGGCTACGGCGACGTCGGCAAGGGCTGCGCCGAATCCCTGCGCGGCCAGGGCGCCCGGGTGATCGTGACGGAGATCGACCCGATCTGCGCGCTGCAGGCGGCGATGGACGGCTACCAGGTGACGACCCTGGACGAGGTGGTGGAGACGGCCGACATCTTCATCACGACGACGGGCAACAAGGACATCATCATGGCCTCGGACATGGCCAGGATGAAGCACCAGGCGATCGTCGGGAACATCGGCCACTTCGACAACGAGATCGACATGGCCGGCCTCGCCAAGGTCCCCGGCATCGTCAAGGACGAGGTCAAGCCGCAGGTCCACACCTGGACGTTCCCCGACGGCAAGGTCCTCATCGTCCTGTCCGAGGGCCGCCTGCTGAACCTCGGCAACGCGACCGGTCACCCGTCGTTCGTGATGTCGAACTCCTTCGCGGACCAGACCCTGGCCCAGATCGAGCTGTTCACGAAGCCGGAGCAGTACCCGACCGACGTGTACACGCTGCCCAAGCACCTGGACGAGAAGGTCGCCCGCCTCCACCTCGACGCCCTGGGCGTGAAGCTGACGACCCTCCGCCCGGAGCAGGCCGCCTACATCGGCGTCGAGGTCGAGGGTCCGTACAAGCCGGACCACTACCGCTACTGAGCCCGCATGTGTACCGACTGTCTGCCCGCCGAACGCGACCCCTGGCTCCCGGACCGCCTCCTGCGGACGGAACGGGACCTGCTGATGCCGCTGCTGCGCCGCACCCCCGAGGAGGCGTACGAGCTCCGCACCGCCTGCCCCGGCTGGACGGCCCGGCAGGTCCTCGCCCACTGCGGGGCGGCACTGGTGCGGATCGTGGAGGGGCGCCTCGAAGAGGGCGTCTTCCTGCCCGAGGCCAACGCCTGCGACGTGGCGGAACGGGAGGACTGGCCGCTCGGCCGGATCCTGGACGAGCTGGAGCGGGGGATGACCGAGGCGGGTCCGGTGATCGCCGGGCACGAGGACGGGCGGCTCGACGCGGTCGCCCTCGGGGAGTGGGTGCACGCGGGGGACGTCCGGGAGGCGTTCGGCGAGCCGGGCGCCTACTGCGGCGACTCCCTCGCCCTCGCCCTCCCGCTGCTCGCCGTGACCAGCCGCCGGCGGGAGACCCCGCGCCTGGTCGGCCGGCTGGCCGACCACGCCGGGGAGGTGGCCCTCGGCAACGAGATCGAGGGCCGCCCGCCGGCCGTCTTCCACGGCGACGCGGCCACCCTCATCCGCATCTACGCGGGCCGCCCCCTGGTCCGCACCCGCTACGCCCTCACCGGCGCGACCGAACAGGAACTCCTGATCTACCGCTGAGCCCCCGCCCCGCCCCGGGCCCCGCCCCGTTCGGTCCGCGTCGCGGGGCGGGGTCCTTCGCGGGGCGGGAAAACCCTTTGCGGGGCGGCGAGCCGGGCCGCCACCCTTCCCCCATGAGCAGTCATCCTTCCCCCCGCCCCGTGGCGGACCTGTTCGCCGCCGACGGGCGGCTCGTCGCGATCCCGCGCCGCCCGGCCCGCCGCGCGGCGCTCCTCGCCCACCTCGCCGAGACCCTCTTCGAGACCGGCCGCGTCTACCGCGAGGCCGAGGTCAACGAGGCGCTGAAGACCGTCCACGCGGACTTCCCGGCCCTCCGCCGGTACCTCGTCACCGGCGGTTTCCTGGCCCGGACGAAGGACGGCGCGGCCTACCACCGACAGCAGACGGCCCCGCTCCCCGGAGGCGCGATCCCCGCCGTCGCGTGACCGGCGCGGCGGTGGCCGGCCTGCTGGCCGGCTACGGCATCGCGGTCCCGGTGGGCGCCGTCGGCGCGCACCTGGTGGCGGTCGCGGCCCGCAGCCCGTGGCGTACGGGAGCGGGCGCGGCGCTCGGCGTCGCGACGGCGGACGGGGTGTACGCCCTGGTCGCGGTCGCCGGCGGGGCCGCCCTCGCCCCGCTCCTCGCGCCGGTGGCGACGCCCCTGCGCTGGGCGTCCGTCCTCGTCCTGCTGGTCCTCGCGGCGGCCTCGGCCCGTACCGCGATCCGCGCGCACCGCGCCGGCACCCCGGTGGCGGACCGGCCGGCGACGGCCCCGCACCGGGCGTTCTGGGCCTTCCTCGGCCTCACGATCCTGAACCCGATGACGGTCCTGTACTTCACGGCCCTCGTCCTGGGCGGCCACGTCACGACGGGCCCGGCCGAGGCGGCCGTCTTCGTCGCCGCCGCCTTCGCCGCCTCGGCGAGCTGGCAGCTCCTCCTGGCCTCCACCGGCACCCTCCTCGGGCACGCCCTGACGGGCGCCCGCGCCCGGCTCCTGACGGGGCTGGCGTCGAGCGCCCTGATCGCGGTCCTGGCGGTGGGGCTGGTGGTGTGAGCCCCGGCCCGGCGGTCTAGTAGGGCTGGGCCAGGACGTGCGCGGCGCCCGGGATGCCGACCTTCAGGAGCTCGTCCTCCTCGGGCGTCGTCGCCGTGCCCGTCTCCTGCTTGAGGACGGCGCGGGACAGCGCCTGCACCCACAGCGCGCGGGGGCGGCGGCGCGCCTCCCAGGCGGCGAGGGCGGCGGGCACGGTCTCCTCGTCGCGCAGCGAGTCGGCGAGGACGAGGGCGTCCTCGACGGCCATCGCCGCGCCCTGCGCGAGGTGCGGGGTGGAGGCGTGGGCGGCGTCGCCGGCGAGGACGACCCGGCCGACGTGCCACGGGTCGTCGACGGTCACCTGCGAGATGCGGGTGTGGACGACGGACGCCGGGTCGGTGACGGAGGCGAGCGCCTCGGCGACCGGTCCGGAGAACACCGCGAGCCGCTTCGCCAGCTCCTCGTGCGCGGTCTCCGGGTCGGGGCGGTACTCCTCGTCCTCGGCGAACACCGCGCCCAGGTACATGAGTTCGTCGGTGATCGGGGTGAGGAGGGCCTTCGCCTCCGGCCCGGCCATGCACATCACGACGCCGCGCACCCGCGGGAGGCGGGGCACGGTGACCCGCCAGTTGGCGAAGCCGGTGTACTCGGGGGTGTGGCGGTCGCCGTAGAGGCGGGTGCGGAGCGGGGAGCCGATGCCGTCGAAGCCGACGACGAGGTCCCAGCGGCCGGCGGAGCCGTCGGTGAGGGTGACGTCGACGCCGCTGCCGTCGTCGGTGAGGGTGTCGATCGTGGCGCCGAAGCGGAGCGTGGCGCCGGCCCCGCGGGCGGCGTCGGCGAGGAGGGCGGCGAGCGCGGGCCGGGGGATGCCGTTGGCGGGCGGGGCGCCGTCCATGCGGGGCTGCGGGATCTCGGCGCGCGGGGTGCCGGCCGGGTCGGCGATGGTGAGGACCTCCCACTCGAAGCCGGCCGCGAGGCAGGCGTCGAGGAGACCGGCCTCGCGCATGACGTGCAGGGCGTTGGAGGGCTGGATGATGCCGACGCCGAGCGCGTCGAGCGCGTCGCGGACCTCGGCGACCTCCACGGTGTGGCCGCGCCGGGCGAGCAGGGTGGCGAGGGTGAGCCCGCCGATGCCGCCGCCGTGGACGAGGACGCGCAGGGGTGATGCCATCTCGGGTGCCTCCAGGGGCGTTCGGGGTACGGAGGGGGAAGGGTCAGGCCGGGGCCGGGAGGCTCATGAGGTGGTCGACGAGGGCGAGGAGGGTCTCCTTGCCGAACGCGCGTTGCCGGACGTCGCCGATGAGCAGGGGCACGTGCGGGTCGAGGTCGAGCGCGGCCCGGATCTCCTCCGCCGTGCGGGTGTGGTGGCCGTGGAAGCAGTTGATGGCGACGACGAAGGGGATGGCGCGGCTCTCGAAGAAGTCGATGGAGGCGAAGCTCGTCTCCAGGCGCCGGGTGTCGGCGATGACGACGCCGCCGAGGGCGCCGTGCACCAGGTCGTTCCACATGAACCAGAAGCGTTCCTGGCCGGGGGTGCCGAAGAGGTAGACGACCAGTTCGTCGCTGACGGTGATGCGGCCGAAGTCCAGGGCGACGGTGGTGGTCTCCTTGGCGCCGACGCCCGCGAGGTCGTCCACGCCGACGGAGGCGGTGGTCAGGTACTCCTCGGTGCGCAGCGGGGTGACCTCGCTGACCGCGCCGACGAGGGTGGTCTTGCCGACGCCGAAGCCGCCGGCGACGAGGATCTTGACGGCGGCGGGGGCCGTCCCGTGGGTGGTCATGGGTGTCAGAGTCTCCGGATTCCGTCGCGGACGGCGGCCAGCAGGCCGTGCGGGGCGCCCCCGGCGGCCCGGGCCATCGACAGCGGTGCCCGGGCGGTGAGCAGGCCGAGGCCCACGAGGTCGCCCAGCAGGATCTTGGTCACCGATACGGGGAGGCCGAGGGCGGCGGCGACCTCGGCGACCGCCAGGGGGCGCCGGCAGCGGTCGAGGATCAGCCGGTGCTCGGGCTGGAGCCGCTGGGGGCGGAGCGGCCGGCCGAACTCGTCGACGGGCTCCTCGACGGTCGTGACCACCGTGATGAGGGTGAAGTCGTCCCGCTCGGGCGCGGTCCGGCCGCGGGTGACGGTGTAGGGGCGGACCATGCTGCCCGCCGCGTCCTCGTACCCGTCGTCCTCGGGACCGTCGTGCCCGTACGGGTCCCCGGTGTGCCGGCCGGTGGTCATCAGCGGGGACCGGGCGCGGTGCCGAAGGCGTCGAAGTCGGACCGGGCGGGCGTGCCGAGCTTCTGGCCGACCTGCTGGACGAGGTTGTGCATGGCCAGCGACATGACCTCCGCGTCCACCTCCTGGGAGGCGACGACGGCGAGGTGGGTGCCCTGGCCGGCGGAGACGATGAACAGCCACAGGTCGGAGAGTTCGACGATCACCTGGTGCACGGCGCCGCCGTCGAAGAGCTGGCCGACGCCGCGGGCCAGGCTCTGCTGGCCGGTGCAGATCGCGGCGAGCCGCTCGGCGGAGGCGCGGTCGAGGGACCGCGAGTGGCTGACGACGAGGCCGTCGTCGGAGAGCAGGACGGCGCTGCGGGTCTCGGCCACGGACTCCACCAGGCCGTCGAGCAGCCAGTCCAGCTCCTGGTGGGTGGCGGTGGTACGGGGGGTCATGACCAGTCTTCTCTCGTGGAGGGGGCGGGGGAGGGGGGTTCGGTCCGGGCGCGGGCCTCGCGGGACCGGCGCTGGAACGCGCCGATCGTCGCCCCGGCCCGGCGGGGCGCGGGCCGCAGCAGCGGGTCGGCCCGCCAGTCCGGCGGGGGAGCGGCCGGGGTCCGCCCCGCGGCCGGGTCGACCCGCAGCTCCTCGGCGAGGCTCGCCTGCCGCACCCGGCGCGGCAGCGGCTGCTGGGGGACGCCGGGACGGGCCGCGGGCGCGGGGGAGTGCGGCGCCGGCCCGGGCGCGTACGGCACCGGCTCCGGCGTCGGGGCGTACGGTTCCGGCTCCGTCGCGTAGGGCGCTGAGGCGTACGGCTCCGGCGCGTACGGCTCCGGCTCCGGGGCCGGGGCGGCGTACGGCTCCGCGGCGTACGGCTCCGGCTCCGGCGCGTACGGCTCCGGCGTCCCGTACGGGAACGGTTCGGCGGGCCGGGTGTGCCGTCCGGTCACCTCGGCGAGGGCCCGGCCCCGGCCGCGGCTGGGCAGGGGGGCCTCCTCGGGCGCCGGGGGCACGGGCCCGGCGGCGGGCGGGGACGGCAGCGGCGTGACGTCCCGCGGGGCGTCGGGCGCGGTCTCCGCGGGGCCGACGACGTGCTCGTGGGGGACGAGGACGACGGCGCGGGTGCCGCCGTAGGCGGAGGAGCGGAACTCGACCCGGAGGCCGTACTGGGCGGCGAGGCGGGAGACGACGTGCAGGCCGAGCCGGATGTCCTCGGTGCGGGCGAGGAGGTCCATCCGGGGCGGCCGGGCCATCAGCGCGTTGAGCTCGGCGAGCTGGTCGTCCTCCATGCCGAGGCCCCGGTCCTCGACCTCGATGGCGAGGCCGCGGCTGACGTGGGCGGCGCGGACCTCGACGGGGCTGGGCGGCCGGGAGAAGGTGAGGGCGTTCTCGACGAGTTCGGCGAGGACGTGGGTGACGGGGCCGACCGCGCGCGGCGCGATCCAGGGGCTGCCGTCGAGGTCGAGCACGACCCGCCGGTAGTCCTGCACCTCGCCCTGGGCGGAGCGCAGGACGTCGAGCAGCGGGACGGGCCGGCGCCAGCGGCGGTGCGGGGCGCCGCCGGCGAGGATGACCAGGTTCTCCTCGTACCGGCGCAGGCGCGCGGTGAGGTGGTCGAGGTCGAAGAGGTCCTCCAGGAGCTCGGGGTCCTCGTGCTGGTGCTCCAGGGCGTCGAGCTTCTTCAGCTGCTGGCCGATGAGCTGCTGGGTGCGGCGGGCGATCCGCTGGAGGAGCCGTTCGAAGCCGCGGTGCTGGTCGGACTGGCGGACGGCGGCTTCGAGGGCGCTGGTGCGGGCGAGGTTCAGGGCCTCGCCGAGGTGGGTGAGTTCGTCGTCGACGCGGTCGTCCTCGTCCTGCCGGATGCGCCGGGCCTCGGTCTCGACGTCGACGCGTTCGCCCTGGGCGAGCCGTTCGACGAGGTCGGGGAGGCTGCGCTCCAGCGCCTCGGCCTGTTCGCGGAGCCGGCCGATGCGGCGGCGGAGGGCGCGGGTGAGGCGCCAGGTGACGGTGATGACGGCGACGACGGCGAGCAGGCCGATGACGGTGGTGAGCGCCATCCTGCGGAGCAGGGCCATGACGCTGCCCTTGCCCTCCTCGACGACGAGGGCGGTGCGGTGCTGGAGCAGGGCCTCGACGCGGTCGTCGAGGACGTCGACGGAGGCGCGCCAGGTCCCCTCGTCGGCGGTGAGGGGCACGGAGCCGGTGGAGGCGGTCCGGCCGGGGGCGAGGATCGCGTTCTCGGCGGCGGTCTTGGCCTTCCACTCCGGGCTGTCGGTGATCGCGTTCCACATCGCCTTCTCGTCGGCCGGGAGGTAGGGCACGACGGAGGAGGAGACGACGAGCGGCTGTGCGGAGACGACCTGCCGGAACTCGGCGAACTCGCGGGCGCTGAGGCTGCGGTCGGCCCAGCCGCGGGCGAGCAGGGCGTCCGAGCGGGAGATCATCTCCTTGACCCGGAAGAGGTCGACGAGCGGCTGCGAGAGCGTGGTGATGCGCCCGTTGTCGACGTGGCTGAGGGCGGCGAAGAGGTCGAGGTCGACGGCGATGAGGTCGGTGTAGTAGTCGTACACGGCCTGCTGCTGGTCGTCGTCGCCGCTGTCGACGAGGGCGCGCTGGGCGTCGAGCCGGGCGATCGCCGCGCGGGCGGCGGCGACGGCGTCCAGGACCTCCCGGGGGGCGCCGTCCTCGGAGACGTCCGAGAGCGTCTGGAACTCCCGGACGGCCTCGTCGGTCCGCCCCCGCTGCTCCTTGAGGGCGGCGGCGGCGCCGCGCCGTCCGGCGAGCACCTCGGCGCTCAGCCGCCGTTCCTCCTGGAGGCTGTAGTAGACGAGGTTGGAGGGCTGTCCCGCCTTCTCGGCGAGCAGGCCCTGGCCGGCCTGGCGCTGGAAGTCGAGGAAGACCTGGCCGCTGGTGACGGCCCAGAGGGCGATCAGGGCGAGGGCCGGGACGAAGGCGATGACCAGCAGGGTCCGGCCCAGCGACAGGGAGGACGTCCTGCGGGGCCGCTCGGGTGTGCGCTTGCGCAGGGCATGCTCCTCGACAGAGAACGGATGACACCGTTCGAACACCGCACGTGCATCGACGCGTGCATATTAGTCACCTCCCGATCACAACTGATCGGGAGGTATGCGGAACGAACCATTCCTGTCGGTCACTTGAGGGACCATCAGGCAGAACGGGCGGAAAACGGGGAGCACATGACGGTACGGGGACTGACGTCCGGGCTGCGCCGGAGACACCTCGCGATGATCGCGCTCGGCGGGGCCGTCGGCGCGGGGCTCTTCGTGGGATCGGGGGTGGGCATCGCCGCCGCCGGGCCCGGCGTCCTCGTCTCGTACGTCCTCGCCGGGCTGCTCACCGTGCTGGTGATGCGGATGCTCGGCGACCTGTCCGCCGAGCGGCCGGTGACCGGCTCCTTCGCGGAACACGCGCGGCGGGCCTTCGGCGGCTGGGCCGGGCTGCTGGCCGGCTGGATGTACTGGGCGCTGCTCGTCGTCAGCGTCGCCGCCGAGGCGATCGGCGCGGCCCGGATCGCGCACGACCGGCTGCCCGCCGTGCCCCCGTGGGCGTGGGTCGCCGTCTTCATGACCGTCTTCACCGCCACCAACCTCGGCGGCGTGCGCCGCTTCGGCGAGCTGGAGTTCTGGTTCGCCGGCCTGAAGATCGCCGCCATCGGCTGCTTCCTGCTGCTCGGCGCGGCCGCCCTGGCCGGCCTGCTCGGCGGCTTCGCCTCCCCGGGGGCGGCCCACCTCACCGGCGACGGCGGCTTCCTGCCGCACGGCTGGCACGGCGTCGCCGTCGGCACGATCGCCGCCGTCTTCGCCTTCGGCGGCCTGGAGACCGTCACCATCGCCGCCGCCGAGTGCGAGGAGCCGGCCCGCGCCGTCCGCTCCGGCGTCCGCGCCGTCATGTGGCGGGTCGCCGTCTGCTACCTCGGCTCGATGGCCGTCATCGTGGCCCTCGTCCCCTGGAACGCGCCCGGCGTCGCCGAAGGCCCGTACACCGCCGTCATGGAACGCCTCGGCGTCCCCGGCGCCGCCGACGTCATGAGCGCGGTCGTCCTGATCGCCCTGCTCTCCGCGATGAACGCCAACGTCTACGGCGCCTCCCGCGTGCTGTACGCCCTCGTCGGCCGCGGCGACGCGCCGCCCGCCCTCGGCCGGGTCCGCGCCGGCGTCCCGTACGCCGCCGTCCTGGCCTCCGCCGCCTTCGGCTTCGGCTCCGTCGTGCTGAGCCTGCTGTGGCCGCGCACGGTCTTCCCGTTCCTGCTGAACTCGATCGGCGCGGCGATCCTGATCGTCTGGGCCCTGATCGCCGGCTCCCACCTGCGGCTGCGCGGCCCCTCCGCCCGCTCGCTCGCGGCGCTCGCCGGCATCGGGGCCGTCCTCCTCTTCATGGCCGGCGACCCCGCGACCCGCACCCAGCTGCTCACCACCGGCGGGTGGGCGGCGGCGCTGCTCGCCGTGGCGGCGGTCAGGCGCCGGTGGCGTACCGCGCCAGGAAGAGATCCACTCCCGAGCCGATGATCCGCTCCAGCTCGGCCTCCTCGATCTCCGCCTCCGGCGAGAAGGTCCGCACGAGCTGCGGCACCCCGACCGTCGCCCCGACCAGCTGCTGCACCGCCAGCTTCGGGTCCGGCACGTCGAGGACGCCCCGCGCGTCCAGCTCGGTGAACGCCTCGATCAGCGGCCCGTTGTTCATGTCGTAGCTGACCCGGTACCAGAGCTGCCCCAGCTGGGGGAACCGGTCGATCTCGCCGATCACGAGCCGCCGCAGCGACATGATGTCCGGCCGCAGCAGGATCCGCGCCCAGTCCGTCGTCAGCCGCACCAGCGCGGAGCGGAGGTCGGGCGCGTCGGCGACGGTCGAGTTGGCCGGCTCCAGGTCGGCGTACGTCTTCGGCAGCACCCCGCCGATGACCGCGAGGAACAGCCGCTCCTTGCTGCCGAAGTGCTTGTAGATCGTCGCCTTCGACACCCCGGACCGGGCGGTGATCGCGTCCATCGACGCCGCCGAGTACCCCTCCGCCAGGAACTCGGCCAGCGCCGCGTCGATGATCGCCTGCCGCTTGCGCGAGGCCGCGTCGGCGGGGTCCGGGATGACGGGGATCCCGTACTCGTCGAGCACGTCCTTGCTGGCGGCCATGGCGGTACGTCCTCGGGCTGGGGGAAAGGGGTGGTCCAGTATATGAACTGAACGGTTCGGTCTGCAAAGACCGGCTCCGGTCTCAGACGAAGAAGCTGTCGTGCTTCACCAGGAACGCGGCCCGGTCCGCCTCGCTCATCCCCGCCAGATCGCCGATCCGCTCGAAGTACTCCTCCCGGGGCGCGCCCGGCGCGAACAGCATCAGCATCGACGCCGGCTCGCCGGACTCGTTCCGGAAGGCGTGCAGCCCGCCGACGGGCACGTACAGGTGGTCGCCGGAGGTGGCGTCCACCCACCGCTCCCCGTCGAACAGCCGGACCGTCCCGGAGAGCACGAAGAACGCCTCCGACATCGCCTTGTGGAAGTGCGTGCGGGGCCCGGCCGACTCCGGGCCCATGTCCACCCGGTAGAGGCCGTACTCCCCCTGGGTGGAGAGGGTGGTGGAGAGGTAGTGGTACGCGGCGGGCGCGGCGCCCGTCGCGACGAAGTCGGGCGGGGCGGTGGCGGGCCGGAACCGGGCGCTGACCTCGCCGTGGTCACCGGAGTAACGGGGGTCGGGGTAGCGGGGGTCGGGGTAGGACATGACGACTCCGTTCGAGCGTGGGTGCGGGGGTTCAGGGGTGCGGGGGTTCAGAAGAGGGAGGCGGCGAGCGCCGGGCCGGCGGCCACGCCGGCGAGGAACGCGAAGTTGAACAGGCCGACGGCGGTGTCGTGCAGGGACTCCGGCAGCCCCTCGGCGGAGGCGCCCGTGAGCAGCCCCTGGCCGGCGGCCGTGGCGAGCGAGCTCACCCCGGAGCCGAGCAGGACGACCCAGGCCCAGGGCCCGGCCGCGGCGAGCACGACGGCGAGGACGCCCCCGCCGGCGAGGACCCACCACCGGGCCCCGGCCCGGACGAGCCCCCAGGAGAGCAGCGCCCCGGCGAGCGCGGCGACGGAGGCGTACGCGCCGGTCTGCACGGCGCCCCAGCCGGTGAGGCCGACGACCCGCCGGGGCCCGGCGTACATGAGGCCGAAGTTGACGGTGGAGAGGAGGAGGATCAGCCCGGCGCGGGAGAGGAACCGGCCCGACCGCAGCACCCGCAGGACCCCCGCCGGTGCCGCCGCGCCCCCCGCCTCCTCCCGCGGCTCCGGCCGCAGGGCGCCCCGCGCCGCGAGCAGCGCCGGCAGGCTCAGCACCGGCAGCACCAGCGCCGCTCGCCAGTCGACCGCCGCCGCCACCGCCGCGCCGCCGAACAGCCCCGCCGTGCCGCCCGTCGCGCTGCCGATCGCGACGACCCCGGCGGTCCGGCCGCCCGGGTCCCGGGCGGCCAGCTGGAAGGCGGCGACGTTGAACCCGGCCGCGCCGGCCGCCAGCAGCCCCCGTCCGGCGAGCGCGGCGGCGAACCCGGGCACGCCCAGCACGAGCACCGTCCCCGCCACGACCAGTACGGAGGCCGCCCGCAGCGTCCCGCCCGGCCCCCGCCGCCGGCCCGCCGCGGTGAGCAGCGGCGTACCGGCGGCCATGCCGATCCCGAAGACCGTCAGGAGCCAGGCGGCGGCCCCGACGGAGACCCCGAGCGAGGCGGCGGCCTCGGGCACGACGAGCGCGGGCCCGGAGACCCCGGCGGCGGCCGGCGCGGCGAGGACGGCGAGCCCCGCGCCCCGGCCCCGCGCCTCCGCCTCCGCGACAGGGGGCGCGACCGCCCCGGCGCCGGCCGTCACGGCGTGCCGCCGACGGGTGTCCGGGCCGTCCGTCCGGCGCGGGCGACGGCTTGAGCGAGGGCCTGTGCGGTGGTGCCGGCTGCTGTGGTCATGCGGCGAGAGAACTACACCGTTCGGTTCACTGTCAAGACTGAACGGTTCGGTTGACGTTCTGAACCGTTCGGTTTACGTTCATGGCCGTCGAGACGCCGCCCGGCGTCACCGCCGACCACCTGCTCCCCGGGGGGACTTCATGACCGCCACCGTGCTCGCCGTCTCCGGCTCGCTCCGCGCCGACTCGTACAACACGCTCCTGCTGCGCGCCGCCCGCAAGTTCAACCCCGGCGGCCTCGACATCGAGATCTACGAGGACCTGCGCGAGATCCCGCCGTACGACCAGGACCTCGACCACCCCGACCGCCGCCCCGCCGCCGTGGCGGAGCTGCGCCGGCGGGCCGCCGAGGCGGACGGCATCCTCATCGCCACCCCGGAGTTCAACTACTCGGTCCCCGGCGTCCTCAAGAACGCCCTCGACTGGATCTCCACCGACTGGACCGGCACCGAGGGCCTCCCGCTGCACCGCAAGCCGATCGCGATCCTCGGCGCCGCCCCCACCAACTTCGGCACGGTCCGCGCCCAGTTGGCGCTCCGCCAGGTCTTCGTCTGGACCGACAGCGACGTCGTCGTCAAGCCGGAGGTCCACCTCTTCCGCGCGCACGAGCGCTTCGACGCGGACGGCAACCTGACGGACGAGGTCTCCATCGGCCTCCTCCGCGAGCTCCTGACCGCCCTCCGCTCGAAGATCGAGGCCCGGTCGTGACGAGCACCGCCCGCTCGGCCCGGCGGTCCGGGGGTCAGGGGGTCCCGGCGGCCGGCCGGCCCTCCGCCCACCTCAGGGCGGCCGCCCGCTCCGCCCCGGTGGGGAGGGGGACGACCCGGTCGGGGTGGGTGAGCAGGTAGTGGCCCCGGGCGGCGCGGAGGCCGATCGCGCGGGCCTCGGCGGAGAGGCCGGGGTGCTCGGCGACCTCCACCGCGCGCTGCCACCAGCTCCGGCTGCGCCGGTCGACGTCGTAGTGCCAGAGGGGCTGCGCCGGGTCGGCCGCCGCGAGCAGCACCCGGTGGACGACGTACGGGCGCGGGCCCGGGACGCGCAGCAGCCGGTCGGCGACGAGCAGCGGGTGGACGCCGTCGAGGCGGGCGCGGACCAGGACCCAGGTCAGCAGCTGGCCCACGTCGTGGGCGCCGGAGACGGCGAACTCCCACAGCTCGGCCGCCTTGGCCTCGTCGGGCGCGCCCAGGTGGGTGAGGAGCCGCAGCTCGTCCTTCCAGACCGGCCGCTCCTTCTCCCACCAGGCGACCAGCCTCCCGGCGGCCGGGTGGCCGAGGTCGAGGGCGAGGCAGGTGAGGGTGACGAGGGGGTGGCGCCACTCGGTGTACGTCGTCCGGTACTTCTTCGCGAGGTCCTTCATCCGGCGCGGCAGCAGCGCGTCGACCTCGGCGGCCGTGCCGAGGCCGTGGGCGAGGAGCAGTTCGAGGCAGAAGCCGAGGCCCTGGAGCCCGGTCGCCGGGTCGGCGATCCGCTCCCGCAGCCAGCGGACGCCGGCGTCGGTGAGCGTCCGGTGGCGGTGCCACAGGTCACCCAGCGCGCCCTCGGGGGCGGTGAGGTCGGGGCCGGTGCCGGCGAGCAGGTCGTCCCGGGCGGCCTCGAAGCGGGTCACGGCGGCGAGCGCGTCGGCGGGGCGGACGGCGGGGAGGGCGCCCTCCGGCCCTCCGAGGGCCTGCTCCCGCACGCGCTCCGCCTGTTCGTCCGCCGCCGCGGCGGCGAGGACGCGGAGGGGGCGCGGGAGGCGTTCGTCGGTGGCGAGCCGGACGGCCGTGAGCGCCGTGTAGGACCGGCCGGGGTGGTGACCGGAGCCCGTCTCCTCGCGCCAGTCCGTCGTGAGGGCGCCGGCGAGCGCGTCGTACAGGCCGCGCAGCGAGCCCTCCGGGGCGTCGTGCGCGGCCAGGTCCGCCGCGAGGGCGGCGGCGGCCGGCACGGCCCCGGGTTCGCGCAGGGCGCGGTGCAGGCGCAGCCAGGCGTGGACGGCGGCGCGGTCCCCGGCGAGGGCGAAGCCGCGCACGGTCGCGAGGGCCCGCTCGGACGGCACCGAGGCGAGGACTCCGGCCGCGCCGGGGCCGAGGGCGGCGACGGCCTCCCATGCCTCCTCGTGGCCGTGGCGCAGCAGCGCGTGGAGCAGGTTCCGGTGCCCCGTCCACTCGGCGGGGCGGTCCGGGTGCCGCTCCCGCCAGGCGCGCAGCAGCCGCCGCGTCTCGTCGGGGGTGAGGGCGTCCCGCCGCTCCAGCGCGTCGGCGAAGGGGGTGGCGGAGGCGAGGTCCAGGGGGCCGGCGAGGCGGGCGTGGAGCCAGGCGGCCTCGGCGGCGGAGAGGGGGCGGTACCGGAGGACGGGGGCGCCGCGGTCCAGCGGCTCGCCGAGGCCGGCGAGGAACTGGCGCACGCCGTCGGGGTCGGCCGGGTCCGGCAGCCCGTCGGCGTCCCGCCCGGTGACCCGGTCGAGCCCGAAGGCGCCGCGGGGCCCGTTGTCGGTGATCCGGAAGCCGTCCGGGCCGGGGCCGAGACCGGCGGCGACGGTGGCGTGGTCGCCGCCCCAGTGCAGCAGCAGTTCGCCGGTCAGGGCGCCGGAGCGGTCGAAGGCGCGGGTGTGGGACTGCCAGTGCCAGTACGCGAACGAGACCGGGCCCGTCAGTCCCCGCCCGGCGGCGAGCTCGGCGGCGTCCGCGTGCCCGTCGCCCTGGTCGTAGCGGGCGCGGCCGGGCGGCGGGAGCGCCAGGAAGCCGTCCCGGTCGAGCCCGCGCCACCAGGCGGTGACCACCGCCAGGTCCGACGCCGCCCGGTCCGCGCGCCGCTCCTGTCCGCCCACCGCTGCTCTCCTCGCTCCCGTACGGTCCCGCCACCCTGCCACACCGCCCGCAACCGGCCGGGACGGCCCGGCGTCCCCGTACAGACCCGCGGGACCGGCTTCGCGGGCGTACCGCGCGACACGGAGAGGGGACCGGATCATGACCGGTTTCGCCGCCCGCCACCTCTACCTCACCCGGCACGCCGAGGCGTCGCCCGACGAGAGCGAGCTGACGGAGGCGGGGCGGCGGCAGGCCGTCCTGCTCGGGGAGCGGCTCCGGGGGGTGCCGCTGGCGGCGGTCCACCACGGGCCCCTCGCCCGGGCCGAGGAGACGGCCCGGCTGATCGGCGGGCGGCTCGACGGGGTGCCGCTGCGCCGCTCCGAGGCGGCCGGCGACTACGTCCCGTACCTGCCGGCCCGCGAGGAGCTGCCGGCGGAGACCGCCGACGCGATGCTCGGCTTCCTGGACCGGCTCCCGGCGGAGGAGCGCGAGCGGGGGCCGGCGCTCGCGGCGGAGGCGTGCGCCCGCTTCACGGGTCCGGTCGAGGGGGACGAGCCGCGCCACGAACTGCTCGTCACGCACAACTTCCTGGCCGGCTGGATCGTCCGGGCGGCGCTGGGCGCCCCGGCGTGGCGGTGGATGGGGATCGACCACGCCAACGCGGCGCTCACGGTGCTCCGTTACGCCCCCGGCCGCGCCCCCTCCCTCCTCCTCTTCAACGACACCGGCCACCTCCCCGCCGGACTCCGCTGGACCGGCTTCCCGCCCGAACTGCACGTGTAGGAGCGCCGGCCCCGCCCGCCGGGTCAGTCGATGTGGACGATCTGGAAGGCCTCCGCCATGCGGCCCGGGGGGAGGCCGGCGGCGGTGGCGTGTTCGGAGAGCCAGGTGCGCAGGAGGCCCGCCAGGTCGTCGAAGTGGGCCGTCTGGGAGGTGTGGATGCGCAGGGCCTCGACCTTGCGGTCGAAGACGGGGGTGACGTCGACGTACTGGTTCGGCGTCGGGCCGGTCATGAGCCACAGTTCGTGGACGGTCCACGGCTCCAGGCCCTCCTCCTTGAGGAGCGAGGGGTGGGCGAAGGGGTTGCGGGCCTCGGGGTAGATCGCGCGCAGGCAGGCGTCGCCGACGGCCCGGTGGTCGGGGTGGAGGTCGGCGGCGCGGGCCCAGTTGATCTCGGGGGAGGGGATGACGGCCCGCTGCGGGCGGACCTCCCGGATGACCCGGCACAGGTCGCGCCGCAGTTCCGCGGTCGGTTCGACGAAGCCGTCCGGGTAGCCGAGGAAGCGGACGTCCGCGACGCCGCTCAGCTTCGCCGAGTGGACCTGTTCGGCGCGGCGCAGGTCCGCCATCGCCTGCCGGGGGAGCAGCGGGTCGTAACCTCCGGCGCCGCCGTCCGTGACGATGCAGTACGTGACGCGGGTGCCGCGTTCGATCCACTGCATCACGGTGCCGCTGACGCAGAACTCGATGTCGTCCGGGTGCGCGGCCACCACCAGCAGTGATTCCGGTGCGCTGCGGACGGTGGGGTGGTCGGTCGCCAAGTCCTCCATGGCTCCAGCCTGTTGGGGGCGGAGGGGCGTCGCAAGGCCAACCCGTGGCGTGAACAGGACATGGCACTTACGCGCCATTCAAAAAGTTGGTAGATTCAAATCATTGAGTCATGCCTGGATGACGACACGGAGGCGACCGGCATGTGCAGGATTCTCGGCTCCTTCGCCGCCGGGGCGGACCGCCCCGACCCGGCCGCGCTCGCATCGGCCTCGGCCCGCCAGCGCCACGGCGGCCCCGACGAACACCGGGTCCTCAGCGGCCCCGGCTGGTCCCTCGGCTGCGACCGGCTCGCCGTCACCGACCCCCGCGGCGGCCGGCAGCCCTACCGGCTGCCCCACCTCCCCGGCGTCCTCGCCGTCCTCAACGGCGAGATCTACAACCACGCCGAGCTCCGCCGCGCCCTCGCCGCCCGCGGCCACCGCTTCCCCGACCGCTGCGACGGCACCCTCCTGCCCGCCCTCTACGCCGAGTACGGGCCCGCCTTCGCCGAGCACCTCGACGGCATGTTCGCCGTCGCCGTCCTCGACCTGCGGCCTGGCCGCACCCAGCTCGTCCTCGCCGTCGACGACATGGGCATGAAACCGCTCCACCTCCACCACGACCCCCGTGACGGCTCCACCCGCTTCGCCTCCGAGATCCCCGCGCTCCTCGCCTTCGGCGGCGTACGGTTCAGCCCCCGCGACGACTCCCTCGACACCGTCCTCGCCACCCGCACCTCCTTCTCCACCGCCACCGCCCTCGACGGCGTCAGCGTCCTCCCGCCCGGCGCCACCGCCCTCGTCCGGCCCGGCGCCGCTCCCGTCGTCCGCCGCCGCGGTCCCCACCGGGCCGCGCCCGTCGGCGACACCCAGGACGTGCTGCGCCGCGAGGTCCGCCGGCTCGCCGCCGCCGACGTCCCCGTCTGCGCCGTCACCAGCGGCGGCCTCGACTCCGGACTCGTCACCGCCCTCGCCGCCGAACACGCCCGCGAGACCGACGCGCCCCCGCTCCACACCTTCCACCTCACCTACCGCGGCACCTGGCCCGGCTCCGAGGCCGCCCACGCCCGCTCCGTCGCCCGCCGCGCCCGCACCGTCCACCACGAGATCGCCCTCGACCCCGACGAACTCCCCTCCCTACTCACCCGCACCGTCCGCCACCTCGGCCAGCCCAACGCCGACCCCATCACCCTCTCCACCTACGCCCTCTTCCGCGCCGTCCGCCAGAACGGCTTCACCGTCGCGCTCACCGGCGACGGCGCGGACGAACTCTTCGGCGGCTACGACCGGATGGCGGCGGCCCTCGCCGCCCCGCCGGGGGCCGACTGGGCGGCGGCCTACACCGACGCGCTCGCCGCCGCGCCGCGGCTCCTGCGCGAGCACCTGTACACGGCCGACTACCGCGCCCACATCGCCGACACGGGGTCCGCCGCCGACCGCATCGAGCAGGAGCTGCGCTCGGCGGAGGCGGTCGGCGCCGACCGGGTCACCGCGACGACCGCGCTGGAGACGCGGTGGCGGCTGCCCGCGTACCACCTGCGGCGCGTCGACCACCTCGCGATGGCCTGGGCCGTCGAGACGCGCCTCCCCTTCTGCCAGCCCGCCGTCGTCACCCACGCCCGCGCCCTGCCGGCCGCCGCGCGCACCGGCAAACGGGCCCTGTACGAGGCGGGCGCGGAGCTCCTGCCCGCGCCGGTGCTGCGCCGCCCCAAGCAGCCCTTCACCCTTCCGGTCGAGGCGATGATCGCGCCCGGCGGGCCGCTGCTCGACACCGTCCGCGAGCTGCTCTCGCCGGCCCGCCTGGTCCTCGGCGGCAAGCTCCGCGCGGACCGGGTCGGCCGCCTCCTCGCCCGCCAGACGGCCCGCCCCAACCGCGCGGACGCCCAGGCCCTCTGGGCCCTGGCCGTCCACGAACTCTGGACCGACGTCCTCCGCACGATGCAGGTCCCCGCGGACTGCGCGGCGGCGTGACGTGCCGCCGGGGAGACGGCGCCCTCGTCGTCCGCGCCCATGACGCGCCCGGCCCCACGCTCGTCGTGCGGGCCGACGACCTGCCCGGGAACGTCCTGGGGCTCGCCGAGGAGCTGGCCCGACTGCCCCCCGGGCCACGGAAGATCGCGTTCTACGGGGAGGACGGCGCCGGCGGCCTGCGGTACCGGTTCGTACAGGCCCTGCCGGACGGCGGGTTCGACTTCCGGGCCGGCTGCGGGCACTCGCTGCTCGCCTGCGTCGTCGCCGCGGCCCGCCCCGGCCCCGTGACCGTCCGCGCGCTCACCACCGGCGACACCGTCCTGTGCGAACCGGAGCCGGAGCCGGGACCGGGACCAGGGGCGGGGACGGAACCGGGGCCGGGGCCGTACGGCGGTGCGTACACGCTGCACTTCCTCCGCGCCCCCGACGCCCCCGGCACGCTCCCCACCGGCCGCCCCCGCGACCGGCTCCTCGGCGTGCCCGTCAGCCTCGTCTCGTACGGGAACCCGTACGTCTTCGTCGACGCCCGCCACGCCCGCGGCCGTACCCACCTGCTCGCCCTCCGCGCCGAGGCCGCCCGGCTCCTCGGGCACCCCCCGCACTCCGCTCTCCCCAAGATCGCGGCGGTCCGGGTCACGCCCCGCGGGCTCTCCGTGCGCGCGCTGACCGTCGGCGGCTGGCACCCGCGGCTCGCGCTGACGGGCGCGGCGGCGCTCGCCGCGGCGGGGGCGCTGGAGGGGACCGTCGTGCCGCCGGTCGACCGGCCGGTCCGGACGCCGGGCGGCACCGTCACCGTCTGCGCGGGCCCGGACCGGGTCAGCGTGCGCCACAAGCGGGCGACCGTGCTCGGCACGTGCCCGCTGCCCTGGCGTATCCACGCAACGGCGTGAACGCGCAGCCCGCTCCGCAGGTCACGCCCCCGGACCCTCTGCCACGCTGAAACGGACCGGCCATCACCCGCCGTATCCATGGGGAGAGCGGACACACATGAAATTCGAGAATCTGCGTGTCGTCGTGACCGGCGCGTCCCGCTACTTCGGCCGCGCGCTCGCCGTCGGATTCGCCCATCTCGGCGCCGAGGTCTACGTGTCGGCGCGGACCGTGGAGGCCGCCGAGCGGACCCGCACCGAGGTGATGGGCTCGGCCCGGGACCGCATCCACGCCTTCGGCTGCGACCTCAGCAGGCCCGCCGAGATCCGGGAGTTCGCCGCCCGCGTCGGCGAACACACCGACCGCGTCGACCTGTTGGTGAACAACGGCGCCCGCTGGCTCGACGGCATGGACCTGGAGTCCACCAGCGACGCCGAGATCGTGGAGACCATCGAGTCCACGGCCGGCGGCACCGTCCTCATGGTCAAGCACTTCCTGCCGCTGCTGCGCGGCTCGCTGCGGCCCGACATCGTGAACATGGTGGCCGTCCGGGACGCCGAGGGCGCCTCCGCGACCGCCGCCGGCGGGGCGCACGAGGCGTTCTGGGCGGCGAAGAGCGCCCAGGCCGGCTTCGCCGACATCCTGGCCCGCCGGCTGCGCCCCTCCGGCGTGCGGGTCTTCTCCCTCTTCCCGCCCGACTTCTCCACCGCCGACCCGCGCTTCGCCGAGTGGGACGGCACCGACCCGAGCCGGGTCGCGGCCGACGACAAGCTCACCACCCAGGCCCTCTTCGAGTGCATCGTCTACGCCGTCGAGCAGCCCCGCGACTGCTTCATCCGCTCCTTCCACTTCGAGCCCCGCTGACCCGCCGAACCACCCTTTCCTGCCGACGCTCAGGAGGATTCCGTGAGCACCCCCGTCTGGATCACCGCGACCCCGCCCGCCACCCACGGCGAACTCCACATCGGCCACCTCGCGGGGCCGTACGTGGCCGCCGACGTCCTGACCAGATACCTGCGGGCCGAGGGCGAGCCCGTCCGGTTCACCACCGGCACCGCCGACCACGCGAGCTCCGTCGAGGTCAGGGCGCTGCGGCTCGGCCGCAAGCCGGAGGAGGTCGCGGAGGGGTACCGGGCCGCGATCACCGCCGACTGGCTGCGCTCCGGCGTCGCGTTCGACCACATCGTCCGGCCCCGCCGCGACAAGGGGTACGCCCGGTGGGTGCGGGACCTCTTCGCGAAGCTGTACGCGCAGGGGGTCATCGCCCCGCGCACCCGGCTCCTGCCGTACTGCGAGCCGTGCGACCGGTGGCTGCACGGGGCGCACGCCACCGGCTCCTGCCCGCACTGCGGGGCCGCGAGCGACGGCGGGATGTGCCACGAGTGCGCGCGGCCCAACGACGGCGGGGACCTCATCGGGGCGCGCTGCGCGCTCTGCGGCACCCCGGCGGTCGCCCGCCGCTGCCGCCGGCTCTACATCCCCCTGGAACCCTTCCGGGACACCCTCGCCGACTACTGGGCGGCGGCCGGGCTGCCGCCGCGGCTCGCCGCGCTGTGCGAGTCGCTGGTGGAGGACGGGCTGCCGGACATCGCGGTCGGGCACCCGGCCGAGTGGGGTCTCGAGGTGCCGGTGGAGGGCTTCCCCGACCACCGGATCGACGGCTGCTTCGAGGCGGCCGCCATGCACCTCTTCGGCTACGACGCCAAGGGGCCGCTGCCGGCCCGCGCCATCCACTTCTGCGGCTTCGGGCACTCCTTCTGCCACGCGGTGCTGCTGCCGGTGCTGCTGCTCGCGCAGGACGTGAAGCTGCCGCAGGACTTCAACGTCAACGAGTCCTTCGTGATCGAGGAGGGGGTGCGGGAGGGGAACGCGTGGGCGCTCGACCTGCTCACCGAGTACGGCTCCGACACCCTGCGCCGGCACGTCCTCCAGGCCCGCCCGCTGGGCCGCCGCACGGTCTTCCGCCGGGACCGGCTGGCCGCCGCCCGGCGCGAGCTCGACGAGAACTGGAACAGCTGGCTCTCCCGCCTCTTCGCCGCCGTCCGCGAGGAGTGCGACGGGCTCGCCCCGCAGGCGCTGCCCGGCGGCACCGGCTGGGAGGTCCTGGAGCGGCGGCTGCACCGGGCCGTGGACGACCTGCGCGAGGCGTACGGCCCGGACGCCTTCGACCCGCGCCGGGCGGTCGCGGTCCTCGACGAGATGGTCCGCTCGGCGGCCGACTTCGGCCACGTCAACGCCCACGAGCGGTGCCGCCCCACCACCGCCTGCCGCCATCTGCCCGCGCTCGCGGCCCAGTTGGCGGTCGCCTCGGCGCTGACGGCGTGGGCGCGGCCGGTGATGCCGGAGGGCGCGGACCGGCTGGCGGCGGCGCTGCGGGTGGAGGCGGGGCGGCCGGTGGACTGGCACGCGCTGATCCCCCCGCTGCCGGGCACCCGGCTCGCCCCGCCGTCGGGTCCGGTCTTCGGTTTCTGACCCGCCCCGCCCGGGTCCGGTCGCCGGGCTCGCGCCCCGCCTTCCCGGCCCCTGTCTTCTAAGCCACTAAGAAGCCGGATAGTTCGGACCGGACCGTTCGGGCCGGACGGTCCGGGTACGTCCACCCCGCCGCGTGCCCCGGCGCGAGACGCGCGGGGGCACGCGGCTCCCCCACCCCTCAGGAGCCCCTCGTGTCCCTGCGCGTCGCCATGCTCAGCGTCCACACCTCCCCGCTCCACCAGCCCGGAACCGGGGACGCCGGCGGCATGAACGTCTACATGGCCGAACTCTCCCGGGCCCTCGCCGAACAGGGCGTGGAGGTCGACCTGTTCACCCGCCGCCAGGACGGCGGCGAGCCCGGCACCGTCGACCTGGCGCCCGGCGTGCGGGTCCGGCACGTGGTGGCGGGCCCGCGCCGGGCGGTCGCCAAGGAGGCCGTGGCGGACCTGGTGCTGCCCTTCGCGCTCGGCCTCTTCCGGCAGGGGCGGCGCTACGACCTGGTCCACTCGCACTACTGGCTCTCCGGGCAGGCCGGCCGGATCGCCGCCTTCGGCTGGGACGCGCCGCTGGTGCACACCGCGCACACCCTGGCCCTGGTGAAGAACGCCCACCTCGGCGCGGGCGACCTCCCCGAGCCGGAGTCCCGGGTCCTCGGCGAGCGGCAGCTGGCGGCGGAGGCCGACCGGCTGATCGCCAACACGGCGGACGAGGCCGAGGCGCTGCGGTCGCTGTACGGGGCGGAGCCGGCCCGCACCGCGGTCGTCCGCCCCGGGGTGGACCTGCGCACCTTCGCCCCCGGGCCGGGGCCGGACGGGGGGCGGGCGGCGGCGCGGGCCCGGCTCGGGCTGCCGGCCGGGGCGTTCGTGCCGCTGTACGCGGGGCGGATCCAGCCGCTGAAGGGGCCGGACGTGCTGGTGCGGGCGGTGGCGGAGCTGCTGCGGACGGCGCCGGGGCTGCGCGGCCGGCTGCTGGTGCCGGTGATCGGCGGGCACTCGGGGGCGGGGGAGCGGGGCGCGGTGGGGCGGCTCGCGGCGGAGCTGGGCGTGGCGGACGTGCTGCGGCCCTGTCCGCCGGTGCCGCAGGAGCGGCTCGCGGAGTGGTTCCGGGCGGCGGACGTGGTGGTGGTGCCGTCGCGCAGCGAGTCGTTCGGGCTGGTGGCGGCGGAGGCGCAGGCGTGCGGGACGCCGGTGCTCGCCGCGGCGGTGGGCGGGCTGCCGACGGCGGTGTGGGAGGGGGTGACGGGGCTGCTGGTCCGGGGGCACGACCCGGTGGAGTACGCCCGCCGGCTGCTGTGGCTGGCCCGGCACCCGGAGGCGCGGGCGACGATGGCGGCGGCGGCGGTGGGGCACGCCCGGGGGATGAGCTGGCGGGGTTCCGCCGCGCGGACGGCCGAGGTCTACGAGGACGCGCTGGCGCGGCGGTCGGCGGGGGCGTCACGGGTGGGGCAAGGGCGGCGGCACGCCCCTGCCCCGGCGGCCCCTCTCTCCTGGAGGAACGAGAAGGCCGTAGCACGAGCGTAGCACCTCTTTTGGTTCGACCAAAGGTTAGGAGCGGTGCGGATCGGTCAATTCCGTTGATCCGGTGGCCTGTTGGCGGCGCATTGACGCACTCACGCCATGGCGGGTCCACGCATCGGAGAACTCTGGATTCGTCAACAGCCGCTCGCCAGAATGGAGTTGTCTTCAGGGAGAGCCCGGCGGCACGGGCCCCCGGAAGAGGGAAACAGCACATTCGCCGTTCCAGATCCTGGAGGAATCATGTCCGTCGAGAAGAACTCCGGAATGCAGAAGACCGCCCGGCAGTTCCTGCTCGCCCTCACGGCGTGTCTGGCGGTCGCCGGCGGCGCCGCCCTCGCGGTGGCCCCCGGCGACGCCCCGGAATCCCCGGTGCAGCACGCCGGCGTCACCGTCGACTGGCCGCACACCACGGCCACCGCGACCCCGGCCCCGGTGAACTGACCCGCGCCGTACCGCAATCCCCGAAAGCCCCGTGATCGCCCTGCCACGATCACGGGGCTTTCGCGTGGCGGGGAATTCAGTCGAGCCAGCCGAGCCGCACCGCGCGCACCCCCGCCTCGAATCGGCTCGACGCCCCCAATTCCTGCATGAGTTCGGAGAGCATGCGGCTCACGGTGCGCAGCGAGATCCCGAGATTGCGGGCGATCTTCTCGTCCTTCATGCCGTCCGCGAGCATCTGCAGCGCCGCCCGCTGCTGCTCCGACAGGCCGTCCCCGCCCCGCTCGGGCGCCACGTCGTCGCCGTACGGGACGGCCGTGTGCCAGCAGTGCTCGTACAGGCTCAGGAAGGAGCCGACGAGCAGCGGGCCGCGGGCCAGGATCGCGCCCCGGCCGGGCTCCTCGGGGTGCAGCGGCACCATCGCGTACTGCTGGTCCACCAGCACCATCGTCATGGGGAGTTCGGCGGCGATCCGCACCTCGACGCCGAGCTCCGCGCGGCGCCGCAGCACCTCCGCCTCCTCCGGCCCGACGGCGTCCTCCGTGCGGTAGATCGCGCGGATCCGGACGCCCTGTTCGAGCTTGCGCGCGTCGCGCTCGAAGATCCGCTCCGGCACCTGGCGGCCCGGACCCATGGGGTACATCGAGCAGGACGCCTCCTGGGTGACGTCGACGATGTCCTCCAGCGCCTGCTGGATCCGCCGGTAGTCGGTGATCGCCTCGATCGCGATCTCGGACCCGGAGAGGGAGCCGGGCCGCAGGAAGGCGCCGGCCAGCGTCTCCAGGGCGCCGTACGCCTGGTCGGCCTCGGCCAGGTGCTCCCGCAGCCGGGCCCGCTCCCGGTTCAGGATCCGCAGCAGCGCGATCTCCGGGTGCACCGAGGCGACCGCGCCCTCCTCGGGCCGCCAGTCGGCCCTGCGCAGGTCGGCGGCGCTGGCGTGGCGGCTGGTGGTCGGGACGATCAGGCCGAGGGAGAGCAGTTCGGCCCGACATCGCTCGTGCTCCTCCGGCGCGATCCCTAAGCCGGCGGCCACCTCCCCGAAGTTCGACACCCCGCGACGGCGCAGCTCCTGGTACAGGCCCACCAGCGTCCCGGTGCCGCCGTCCTCCGTGTCACCGCCCGTCGTGACCATGGCGAACTTCCCCCTCCTCGTCGCGAATCGACCGTCCCGGACCGTCAGGCTACGTGGTGCGGCGTCACGCGCCCCCGGCGCCGGCGTCGCCGCCCTCGCCGTCCAGCAGGCCCAGCCGCGCCGCCTTCACGCCCGCCTCGAAGCGGCTGGCCGCGCCGAGTTCGTGCATCACCTCGGAGATGAGCCGGCTGACCGTGCGCAGCGACACCCCCAGGGCGCGCGCCACCTGTTCGTCCTTGATGCCCGAGGCGAGCATCCGCAGCACCGTCCGCTGCTGCTCGGTCAGGCCGTCGCCGTCGCTCCCCCCGGGCTCCTGGTGGCCGTACGGGGTGGCGGCGTGCCAGCAGTACGCGTACAGGGACCGGTAGACGCGCACCAGGCCCGGCCCGCGGGCCAGGATCGCGGGGGAGTCGGGGTCGCGGGGGTCGGTCGGCAGCAGGGCGAAGGACTCGTCGGCGAGGACCATGTTCATCGGGACGACGGAGCAGAGCCGGACCTCGGCGCCGAGCGCGGTCCGGGCGGCCAGGTGCTGGTCCATCTCCGGGACCTGCCCCACCCGGTGGCTGTACATGGCCTGGACGCGGACGCCGCGGGCCACCCGCGCGCGGTCCCGGTCGAGTTCGAGGGCCATCTCCTCGCGCCGGACCGAGCCGGTGGCCATGGAGTGGACGGACTCCCGGGCGGTCTCCGTCAGGCCGGCGAGCTCGCGCCGGATCCGCTCCGGATCCTCCACGATCTCCACCTCGACCTCGGAGCCCGGCTCGGTCCGGGCCCGCAGGAAGGTCCCGGCGAGCGTCTCCAGGGCGGTGTGGGCGCGGCTGGTCTCGGCGAGCCGGCTCTCCAGCCGGTCCCGCTCGTGCCGCAGCAGTCCGACCAGGGCCACGTCGGGGGCGACGACCTGGGGGGTGGGCCCGGCGGCGTCGACCAGACCGAGGGCGGCCAACTCGGCCCGGGCCCGGTCCCGTTCGGCGTCGGTGAGCCGGAGGCCGCGGGCCGCCTCGGCGAGCGGGGTGCCCGGAGCGGCGCGGAGGGCCTGGTAGAGGGCGAGGGCCTGCTCGCCTCCTGTGCGTATTCCGGCGGCGTTCCTGGACACGGCGGCAGCAGACTCCCCTCGGATCGCGCGGATCCCGTTGAAAAACGCCCCGGCTGACCCTGCCACACATTCGAACGTTCCGCACGAGGCCCTGGGGCGAAGTCGCACGGGCGGGATCAGGCGGCCGCTTCCGCGCACGCGGGGCACAGCCCCTTGAAGACCAGCTCGGTCTCGCCGGCCCGCCACCCGGGCAGGGAGCCGCGCGGCGGCGCGGGCGCGGGCGCGTCCACGTTCTCCACCCGGCCGCAGCGCACGCACAGGGCGTGCTGGTGCCGGGGGCCCGAGATCTCGAAGACGGCCGGCAGGCCGGGCCGGTCGAACTTGCCGACCAGGCCGGTCTCCTGGAAGTGCCGCAGCATCTCGTAGACGGCCTGGCTGGTGAGCGTGCCCAGCCGCTCGCGGGCGGCCGCGGTGATCGCCTCGACGTCGAGGTGGCCGCCGGCGGCGAGGACCGAGAGGACCTCCAGGCGCGGCCCGGTGACCCGCAGCCCCACGTCCCTCAGGCGCTGGATCACCGCCTCGCGGCCCGTCAGCTCTTCCACGACTGCCCTCTTCCCGCGCCGCCACCTGGTCGGCCCAAACGTTTGTGGGCATCGTACCTCTTGCCCGTCCACGCCGTCAGGCGGTACTCGGCCAGGCGGTGTCCGGTCACTCGTCGGGGCGGCAGACCAGCAGCACCGACTCCGTGCGGTCGTCGATCCGCTGCCGCCGCCGGCCCTCGACGTGCAGCCCGGCCGCGTGCAGTTCGGCCGCCAGCCGGTCCGGGTCCACGATCCACTTCTCGGTGGTGAGCACGGTCCGCTCCGTCGACAGCTTCCCGGTCCGCGCCGCGTAGTAGGTGATCCGCTCGCTCATCGCCCCCAGGTCGAAGTCCTGCCGGGCCACCACCCACTCGTCGATCCCGTCGAACCGCGGCACCTGGAAGGCCCAGGTCCGGCGCGGTTCGGCGACCAGCTCCGGCCACCGGTGCGCGGTGTAGTCGAGGGCCAGCGCCCCGCCCGCCTCCAGGTGCCCGGCGACCTCCCGCAGCAGTCCGGGCCGGCGGCCGGGCGGGACCGCCGAGACCATCGCGCCGGCGAGCAGCGCCAGCCGGTAACTCCCGCGCAGCCGCAGCTCGGTGAGGTCCGCGCGGGTGGTCGCCACCAGGCCGGCCACCTGCGGGCCGATCCGGCGGGCCCAGGCGTCGAGGCGCTCCAGTGCGGAGGCGTCCCGGTCCACGGCCTCCACGGCGAAGCCGTGCCGGGCGAAGGGGACGGCGAGCCGCCCCGCGCCGGAGCCGAGGTCCAGGACGGGTCCGCCGGTGGAGCGGGCGAGGCCGAGGTACCGGACGATGTCCGCGCTGTGCGGGCCGAGCAGGGCGTCGTGCAGCCAGACGGACCCCTCGTCCACGGCGGAGACGGACTCCAGGCCGGGCAGCGCGTCGGAGGCGATCCGCACCCCGGCGCCGGCCGCGGGCGTCCGCTCCGGGTCGTACCGGGACGGCAGGACCGGCGCGAGCGCTGCGGGCACGGCGGGCAGGGAAGTGCCGCTCGGGGTGTGCATCGCTCCTCCAGGGGCTCGCGCGGTCCATGCCGTCCGGGGGCGGGGTTCCCGTGCCGCCGGGACCGCGCCGCTGCGACCATCCTGACCGGGGGGAGGAGCCCCGATCCACCGGATCGGGCTGCGTGAACACGCGATGGCGTGGATCTGCCACGGGCCGGGCCGGGCGCGCTCCGGACGCGCTCCGGGGGGGGCGTGGCTCAGAGCGCGCGGCCCCAGCGGTTCGGGCCGAGGGCGGTGAAGCCCTGGTCCCGGTAGAACGGCAGGGCCGGGTCCGTCTCCACCGGCAGTTGCAGCCGCTGCTCGCGGGCGTCGTAGCCGCGGGTCCGCTCGGTGGCCGCCGCCAGCAGGGCCGTACCGATCCCGCGGCGGCGCGCGCCCTCCTCGACGGCCAGCGCGTACAGCTCGCCCTCGCCCGGCACCGGCACCCCGCAGGCGGCGGCGCCGACGAGCCGGCCCTCCGGGTCCTCCGCGACCAGCCAGCCGAGCCAGCCGGGCGCGCCTCCCGGAATTTCTATTTCCGCGCGTATGCGGGGCAGCGCGCATTGCGTGGAGATCAGCCGGCGCAGCGGGATTTCGTCCAGCATTCCGGCGTAACTGCTCCGGATCGCGTCGGCGAGCAGCCGGGATATCGTCGTCGCGTCGCCGGCCGCTGCCGTACGGACGCCAGCGAGCTGCATTGGATCTGTACCCTTCGCCGTGTCGAGCCGGAGCCCCAACGTACCCACAATACCGACCGATTCCCGGGTGCGTGACCGATGCGAAATCTACGAATTCGCTTAGTAAATACGTGTGTTGGGTCCGGCATTAGGTCGGGAAGGAACAGCAGGCGACGACGAGCGGAGCCATCGCGAGAGCCGCCGAGGCGATCGTGAACAGCCCGCGGAGCACGGGGTGTCCCGCGCTGTGCGGGGTGAGGATCCGGCGCATCCGGAGGGCCGCCGAGGGACCGCCGGCGGCGAAGGCGGAGCGGGGCGCGCGGCCCGCCGCGAGGGCGTAGAGCGCGGTGGCGAGCGCGTCGCGGGTGCAGCGGCGCAGGGCCCGGTCGTCGGCGGCCATCTCCAGGAGCAGCGGGACCGCGGTGGAGCCGTGCCGGGCGAGCGGCAGCCGCCGGAAGACCGTGCCGAAGGCCTCGGCGGCGGCGACGAGCAGGTGGTGCCGGCCGGCGATGTGGGCGCGTTCGTGGGCGAGGGCGGCGGCGAGCTGGGCGGGGGTGAGGGTGGAGAGGGCGCCGGAGGAGACGACGACCCGGCGGCTGCGGCCGGGGAGGCAGTAGACGGCGGGCCGGGCGTGGTCGAGGACGGTGGCCCGCAGCGCGGGGTCGTACCGGCCGATCAGCCGCAGCACGTCCCCGTGCGCCCGCCGGGCCCGGCGGGCCCGCAGCAGGCCGCGGGCGAAGGCGGCGGCCGGCACGGCGAGGAGGGCGGCGGCGACGAGGAGGGCGGCCAGCTCCCGTCCGCGCAGGGCGAGCAGGTGTCCGGGGGAGGGGAGGCGGAGGGTCAGCAGCATGTCGCTGAGGCGGTGGCTGGAGGCGTTCGGCAGCAGCAGCTGGGCGGGGACCAGGGCGCCCGCCACGGCGAAGACGGCGCCGCAGGCGGCCCAGACGGTGATGCCGAGCCGGGGGACCTGCTGGGCCCAGCGGGCCCGGACCAGCAGCCACGGCACCACGAAGCCGGAGAGTAAGGCCAGGCCGGCGGGGACGAGGGCGTGGTGGTTCACGGGCGGCCTCCCGGCGCGGGGCGGGCTCCGGGGTCGGCCTCGCCGCCGCGGGCGGTGCGCAGGGCCGCGTCGAGGGCCTCGACGTCCTCGTCGGAGATGGCCTCGACGAAGCGGAGCAGGGCGGCGGGGCGGTCCTGGCTGTCACCGAGGGCGTCGCGCATGAGGCCGGCGGTGTACTCCTCGCGGCTGCGGACGGGTTCGTACAGCCAGGCGCGGCCCGCCTTCTCGCGGCGGAGCCAGCCCTTGCGGTGCAGGATGTCGGCCACGGTCATGACGGTGGTGTAGGCGACCCGGCGGCCGCGGTTGATGTCGTCGACGATCTCGCGGACGGTGGCGGGCCGCTGCCAGGCCCACAGCCGGTCCATGATCTCGGCCTCCAGCTCTCCCAGCCGGCGCACGTGCATCCCCTCCCCTCGCGGGCGGCTCATCGTACGGGTCGCACACCCGCCCGAGGTATACCCCCCAGGGGTAGAGTGGCGGGTTCGTGACGGCCCGGGGAACGGCCACCGCCCCCGGCCGGAGGCCCGCTTCCGCGGGCCCCCCGCACGGGGGCGGTGGACGGTCCGGTCAGGTCCGGATCAGCCGGGCGATCGCCTTCGACGCCTCGCCGACCTTGACCTTCGCCTGGTCTCCGCCGGCCGCGATGGCCTCCGTGACGCAGCAGCTGAGGTGCTCGTCGAGGAGGGCCACCGCGCAGGACTGGAGGGCCGCGTTGATGGCCGAGACCTGCGTCAGGACGTCGATGCAGTAGACGTCCTCGTCGACCATCCGCTGCACTCCCCGGACCTGTCCCTCGATCCGCCGGAGCCTTCTGATGATGTCTTCCTTGTGCTGTACGTAACCGGCCACGGCGGGCTCCTGTCGGGTCAGGGGGTCCGGGTCACTTGTCCGCGGCCTGGAAGCCGCGCAGCCGGAGGCTGTTGCCGACCACGAAGACCGAGGAGAAGGCCATCGCGGCGCCGGCGATCATCGGGTTGAGCAGGCCGGCCGCGGCGAGCGGCAGGGCGGCCACGTTGTAGGCGAAGGCCCAGAAGAGGTTCGAGCGGATGGTGCCGAGCGTCTTGCGGGAGAGCCGGATGGCGTCGGCCGCGGCCCGCAGGTCGCCCCGGACGAGGGTCAGGTCGCCGGCCTCGATGGCGGCGTCCGTGCCGGTGCCCATCGCCAGGCCCAGGTCGGCCTGGGCGAGCGCGGCGGCGTCGTTGACGCCGTCGCCGACCATGGCGACCGAACGGCCCTCCGCCTGGAGCCTCTTGACGACGTCGACCTTGTCCTGCGGCATGACCTCGGCGATGACCTCGCCGATGCCGACCTCGGCGGCGACGGCCTCCGCGACCGCCTTGTTGTCGCCGGTCAGCAGGATCGGCGTCAGGCCCAGGCCCTTGAGCCGGCGGATCGCCTCCGCGCTGGTCTCCTTGATCGCGTCGGCGACCTCCAGGACCGCGCGGGCCTCCCCGTCCCAGGCGACCGCGATGGCCGTCTTCCCGGCCTTCTCCGCCGCGTCCTTCGCGGCCTTGAGGCTCGCCGGGAGGGACATCGCCCACTCCTCCAGGAGCTTCTCGCGGCCGACCAGGACGGCGTGCCCGTCGACGACGCCCTGGACGCCGAGGCCGGGGATGTTGGCGAAGTCCTCGGGGGTGGGCAGGGTGCCGACCTTCGCGGCGGCGCCGGTGGCGACGGCCTGCGCGATCGGGTGCTCGGAGGAGTGCTCCAGGGCGCCGGCCAGGCGCAGCACGTCGGTCTCGTCCGTACCGGCGGCGGTGTGCACCTTGAGGAGGGTCATCCGGCCGGTGGTGACGGTGCCGGTCTTGTCCAGGACGATGGTGTCGACCTTGCGGGTGGTCTCCAGGACCTCGGGCCCCTTGATCAGGATGCCGAGCTGCGCGCCGCGGCCGGTGCCGACCATGAGGGCGGTCGGGGTGGCCAGGCCCAGGGCGCACGGGCAGGCGATGATCAGGACGGCGACGGCGGCGGTGAAGGCGGCGGTCAGCCCCTGGCCGGTGCCGAGCCAGAAGCCGAGGGTGCCGAGCGAGAGCGCGATGACGATCGGCACGAAGACGGCCGAGATCCGGTCGGCGAGCCGCTGGGCGGCGGCCTTGCCGTTCTGCGCGTCCTCGACGAGCTTCGCCATCCGGGCGAGCTGGGTGTCGGCGCCGACGCGGGTGGCCTCGACGACGAGCCGGCCGCCGGCGTTCAGGGTGGCGCCGGTGACGGAGTCGCCCACGCCGACCTCGACCGGCACGGACTCGCCGGTCAGCATGGAGGCGTCGACGGCCGAGGAGCCCTCGACGACGGTGCCGTCGGTGGCGATCTTCTCGCCCGGGCGGACCAGGAAGCGGTCCCCGACCTGGAGCTCGGCGGTCGGGACGGTGACCTCGCGGCCGTCCTTCAGGACGGTCACTTCCTTGGCGCCCAGCTGCATCAGCGCCTTGAGCGCGGCGCCCGCCTTCCGCTTCGAGCGGGCCTCGAAGTAGCGGCCCGCCAGGATGAAGGCGGTGACGCCGGCGGCGGCCTCCAGGTAGATGTTCCCGGCGCCGTCGGTGCGGGCGATGGTGAACTCGAAGGGGTGGGTCATCCCCGGCGTGCCGGCGGTGCCGAAGAAGAGCGCCCACAGGGACCACAGGAACGCGGCGATCGTGCCCACCGAGATCAGCGTGTCCATGGTGGCCGCGCCGTGCCTGGCGTTGGTCCAGGCGGCGCGGTGGAAGGGCCAGGCGGCGTAGACGACGACCGGCGCGGCGAGCGTGAGGCTCAGCCACTGCCAGTACTCGATCTGGAACGCCGGGACCATCGCCATCGCGATGACCGGCACGGCGAGGGCGACGGCGGTGACGAGCCGCTGCTTGAGCGGCCGCAGCTCCTCGTCGGCCTTCTCCTCGTCGGAGGGGCCGCCGCCGGAGGCGCCCGGCGTCTCGCTCTTCGGCGGCTCGGGCTCGGCGGCGGTGTAGCCGGTCGCCTCGACGGTGGCGATCAGGTCGGCGACCGGGATGTCGGCGGAGAAGGTGACCTTCGCCTTCTCGGTGGCGTAGTTGACGGTGGCCTCGACCCCGTCCATGCGGTTGAGCTTCTTCTCGATCCGGGCCGCGCACGAGGCGCAGGTCATGCCGCCGATGGCGAGCTCGACCTGGGCGGTGCCGGGGGTCGTCGTGGTCATGAAACTGCTCCCTCTTTCTTTCCTGTGCGCGGGGGCCGGGGCCCGGGCGGGGGTACGGGACGGGCCCCGGCGGCCGGATCGGTCAGGCGCCGGCGGTCAGGCGCGGCCGGTCAGCTCGTAGCCCGCGTCGTCGACCGCCGCGGCGATCGCGGCGTCGTCGGGCGCGCCGTCCGTGGTGACGGTCACCAGGCCGCCGGCGACGTCGACGTCCACGGTGAGGACGCCCTCCAGCGCGCTGACGGAGGTGGTGATGGCGGTCTTGCAGTGGCCGCAGGTCATGCCGGAGACCGCGTAGACGGTGCTGGTGGCGTCGGCGACGGCGACCGCCGTGGTGGTGCCGGTCGAGCAGCTGTTGTCGGGGGTGCAGCAGGAACCCATGTCGTCCTCCATCGTGTGTCCGGGACCGGATACCCTTGGGGGGTATCGGCGGTGTGGATCCATGTATACCCCCCGGAGGTATCGGACGCAAGTGCCGGACCGACTTGACTTGATACCCCCCAGGGGTATGGTGAAGTGCAGGGAACAGAAGAAGCCCGCCACCGCGCATCAGGGAGAGCAGCCATGAACACCGGAGTGAAGATCACTGCCTTCGCCGCCGCGCTCGCCGCGACCTTCGGCACCGCGTACGGCGTCGGGAAGGGCGTCGGCCCGGTCGACGAGCCGAAGAAGGCGGAGCACGCCGGACACGCGGCCGCCACGCCCACGCCCGGCGCCTCCGCCGACGGGCACGCGGGCCACGAGGAGGCCCCCGCCCCGGCCGGCGCCGAGCTCCCCGGCGGCCTCCAGGTCTCCGACGGCGGCTACACCCTCGCCCTGGAGACCCCCACCCCGCCCGTCGGCCGCAGCACCCTGAAGTTCTCCGTCAAGGACGCCGCCGGGAAGAAGGTCACCGCCTTCGCCACCGAGCACGGCAAGGAGCTCCACTTCATCGTCGCCTCGCGCGACCTGACGGTCTTCCGCCACCTCCACCCCGAGAAGGCGGCCGACGGCACCTGGACGGTCGAGGCCGACCTGCCCGCCGCCGGCGGCTACAAGGCGTTCGCCGACTTCAAGCCCGCCGCGAAGGGCGCGAAGAACCTCACCCTCGGCGTCGACCTCGGCGTCCCCGGCGCCTACGCCCCCCGGCCGCTCCCCGCCGCCGCGTCCACCGCCACCGTCGACGGCTACCAGGTCCGCCTCGCCGGCACCCTGGACCCCGGCAAGGCCGGCGAGCTGCGCCTCACCGTCACCAAGGGCGGGAAGCCGGTCACCGACCTGGAGCCCTACCTGGGCGCGTACGGACACCTGGTCGCGCTCCGCCAGGGCGACCTCGCCTACCTCCACGTCCACCCGAACGAGGGCGGCCCCGGCCCCGACGTCTCCTTCACCGCCACCGCGCCGAGCGCCGGCACGTACCGCCTCTTCCTCGACTTCCAGCACGAGGGCGAGGTCCGCACCGCCGCCTTCACGGTGAAGGCCGGCCCGAACGGCACGTCCCCGCAGGCCCCCGCGCCCTCCGCCCCGGCCCCGGAGACGGACGAGCACGATGCGGGAGGCCACACGCACGGCTAGTCTGGTCATTGGACTAGACCTGTAGCCGTCATCCTTGGAGGAAGGGGCGCAATGAGCAACCGTGCTGTCCTGGAGGTGATCGCCCTCGACGAGCGGGACGCGGTCGCCGCCCAGACCGGGGGCGCCGACCGCCTCGAACTCGTCACGGACATGGCGGCGGACGGCCTCACCCCGCCGACGGCCGGTTTCACCGCCATCCGCCGCGCGGTCGACCTCCCGCTCCGCGTGATGCTCCGCCTGACCGACGGCTTCGCGGCCGGGGACATCGAGGCGCTGACCGGCCGGGCGGAGGAGCTCCGCGCCGCCGGGGCCGAGGAGTTCGTCCTCGGCTTCCTCACCCCCGACGGCGCCCCCGACCTGGTCGCCGTCGAACGGCTCGTCGCGGTCCTCGACGGCGCCCGCTGGACCTTCCACCGCGCCATCGACCGCGCCGCCGACCGCGACGGCCTCCGCAAGCGCCTCGCCGACCTCCCCGGCCTCGACACCTACCTCACCGCCGGCTCCGCCCACGGCGTCGACACCGGCCTGCCGGTCCTGGAGGCCGAGGCCGCCCGCGCCGGCGAACCCGGCTACGAACCCCAGATCCTCGTCGGCGGCGGCCTCCGCCTCGACCACCTCCCCCGCCTGCGCGCCGCCGGCCTCACCGCCTTCCACATCGGCGGCGCCGCCCGCCCCCAGGGCTGGACCGCCCCGGTCTCGGCGGACGCCGTCCGCGCCTGGCGCGAGGCCGTCGACGCCCCGTAGGGCCCCGGCGGCGAAAAGGCGGTGCGGCCCCCGCGACCGCCTCGCTAGCCTCCCCCGCATGACGGACGGAACCGACGCACACGACGGCCTCGACGAAGACCTCGTGCGGCGGCTCGTCGCCGACCAGTTCCCCGGGTGGGCGGGGCTGGACGTGCGGCGGGTGGCCTCGGCCGGGACGGACAACGCGATGTTCCGGCTCGGCGACGGGCTCGTCGTGCGCATGCCGAAGGCGGAGTGGGCGGCCGGACAGGCGGAGAAGGAGCAGCGGTGGCTGCCCCGGCTCGCGCCCTCGCTGCCGCTGCCCGTGCCGGTGCCGGTGGGCGCCGGGGCGCCCGGCGAGGGGTTCGGGCGGGCGTGGGGCGTGTACGCGTGGCTGGACGGCGCCGACGCCTGGACCGCGCCCGTCACCGACCTCGCCCACGCCGCCGAGGAGCTGGGCCGCTTCGGCGTCGCCCTCCGCGCGATCGACGCCACCGGCGGCCCCCGCTCCTTCCGGGGCGGCCCCGTCACCGACTGGGAGCGGGGCGCGCTGCGCCCCGCCGTCGCCGCCCTGGCCGCCGCCGGCCGCCTCGGCGCCCCCGCCGCGCGCGCCGCCCTCGCCGCCTGGGAGGAGGTCCTGGCCCTCCCCGCCTGGGACCGCGACCCGGTCTGGCTCCACGGCGACCTGCTGCCCGGCAACCTCCTCACCCGCGACGGCCGGCTCACCGCCGTCATCGACTTCGGCGGCCTCGGCACCGGCGACCCCGCCGCCGACCTCCTCCCCGCCTGGACCCTCCTCGACCCCGCCACCCGCCCCGCCTTCCGCGCCGCCGCCGGCGTCGACGACGCCACCTGGGCCCGCGGCCGCGGCTGGGCCCTCTGCTGGGGCCTCGTCACCGACCACTACTACGGCGAATCGACCGGCCCCGGCACCGCCCCCGTCCCGAACCCCGTCCTCGCCGCCGTCGCCCGCCGCTCCTGGACCGAGGCCCTGCCCGAGTTCGGCCGCTGACCGGGCGGCGGGACGGCCGCGAGCGCGTCCGTTTGTGCCCCGATGTGTGGAGAAAAGCCAGGTCAGAGCCGTCCATGGACGGTTGACAGGGATTCCGCGCCGGGTGAGGGTGACGCTTCCGGCCGGGGACCGCCCCGGCCGGTTCCATCAGGGTGGGGACTCTTGTGAACGACATCCGTACGCGCGTCGAAGCGCTCACCGCCGCCGGGCGCCCGGGGGAGGCGCGGACCCTCGCGCGGGACGCGCTCGACGCGGACGGGCCCGACGCCGGGCTCTGCCTCGCGCTGGCCCGCGCGCACATGGCCGAGGACGACGACGACCACGACGACGCCGCCGAACGGGTCTTCCGGGAGGGCCTCGACGCCTTCCCGGACGACCTCGGGCTGCTCGGCGGGTACGCCGAACTCTGCGCCCGGGCCGACGCGTTCGACCGCCCCGGCCGACGCGACCGCGGCGAGGCCGTCCTCGCCCGGCTGCGGGAGCTCGCCCCCGGCTCGCCGGAGCTGAGGCGGGCCGAGGCGTCCGGGAACTCCGTCCCCGCCGACGTCAAGGACGCCGTCTCGGCGCGCCGGGTGCAGGCGTTCGACGCGGCCCGCGCCTTCGCCGACGCGCCCGCGCCCGAGGAGGCCGCCGCCCGGGCCGCCCGGTGGGCCGCCGCCGCCCCGCACGACCGGCGGCTCGCCGTCCTCGCCGAGACGACCGCCGCCCTCGCCGCCCCCGGCCGCGCCTGGCTCCGCCTGCTGCTGCTCCGGGGCCCCGAGTACCGCTTCGCCGCCGGCGCGCTCGTCGTCCTGCTCGTGCTCCTGCGCCTCACCGTCCTGCCGGAGGTCCCGGTCGCCGCGACGGTGGGCCTGGCCGTGCTGCTGGAACTGCCGCTCCTCGGCCTCCGCAAGCACCTGCGGTCCGCCAGGACCCGGGCGGACGAGCGGACGGCGGCGGCCGTGACGGACACCGGGACGGACGGCGGACCGGGCGCCGGTACGGAGGGCGGACCGAACGGCGGGACGGAGGGCGGGCCCGACGGCGCCGACGGCTCCGGGGCGCCCGAGCTGCCGCCCGTGCCGCGCCTCACCCGCCGCGAGTACGCCTTCGCCGGCGCCGGTCTCGTCCTCGCCCTGGCCGCCGGCGGCGTGGCGTACGGCGCGGCCCTCGCGTACCCCCGCTACGAGGTGGTCGCCCACGACGCGTTCCGGGGCATGGAGTCCTTCCGGTACGGCGTCCGCGCCGAGGAGCCCCCGATCCCCGGCGTGGACGACTGGCTGCTCCGGATCTACGGCACCGGCACCGAGGACGGTTCGCAGCTCGTGGTCTACGTCGCGGCCGGCGACTTCCACCAGGTGCGGGCCCAGGACGTGTCCGGGAGCCGGGGCATGCTCGGCGGCCTCGCGGCCACCGTCGACGTCCAGGAGGACTGGGCGGCGGACCCCGGCGCCCACGGCGGCTGGATGCAGTGCGCCCGCACCACCGACCCCGCCGGCCTCCGCAAGGCCGTGTGCCTGTGGGCGGACAAGGGGAGCACCGGCTCCGCCGCCTTCGTGGCGGAGCACATGAGCCGCGCCGAGATCGGGGAACTGGCCGTGGAGGTGCGCGAGTCCTTCCTCCGCCGCGTCGAGGACTGACGCCCCCGCGGGACCGAGGCCCCCGCGGGGCCGACGCGCCCGACGCGCTCGACGGGACCGACGTGCCCGACGGGGCCGACGCGCCCGACGGGACCGTCGTACCCCCGTGGTACCCCTGGTCCCATGACCCAGTTCCGCGACTTCAACCTCAAGCTGCTCGTCATCGAGGAGCTCATGTACCAGGCCGGGACGCTGCTCCCGGTCTACGACCTGGCCGCGCGCATGGCCGAGCGGGGCATCCGGCAGCCCGCCTCCTACGTCCTGGAGAACGGCCTCCACGAGGAGGTGCTGCCGGAGTCCCGGGCCTACTTCGAGGCCCTGGAGATCCCGGCCGAGCTCCTCGCCACCGTCGAGGAGCTGTGCTTCGACGCCGGGACGACCGTCTTCCACCAGTGCGCGCCCGCCTGGGACGGCGAGGACGACCTCTTCGACGTCCGCTCCCTCGACGACCTCGACCTGCTGCCCAACCTGCGGGAGGTCACCTTCGTCGAGGACGGCGTCCTCGCGGTGCCGGACGCGGCCGGGATCTTCGCCGCCCGGGGCATCGCCACGGACTGACCCCGGCCCCGGCCGCCGTCAGGCCGACGGCTCCAACTGGGGCGGCAGGGGCGCCGCGTGGACGATCGTCAGGCCGGAGACGGCACGGGTGAGGGCCACGTACAGGCGCCGCAGGCCGGTGCGCTCGTCGGGTTCGCCGTCGACGACGGCGGCGGGCTCGTCGAGGACCACGTAGTCGTACTCCAGGCCCTTCGCGAGCGACGCCGGCACGAGCGTGAGCCGCGACGCGGCGGTCGTCTCCTCGCCGGGCGCGAGGTACGGCATCCCCGCCGCCTCCAGCGCCTCCGCCAGCGGCGCGATCCGCGCGTCGGCGGCGATCAGGCCGATCGAGCCCTCGTGCCCGAGCGCGTCCGCGCAGGCCGCGACCACGGCGGCGTCCTCCGTGCCCGGGGCGGCCGTCCGGACCTCGAAGGCGCCCGGGTTCTCCCGCACCGACTCCACCGGCGCGAGCCCCGGCGCCATGTGCGGCAGCAGCCGGGAGGCGTACGCGATGACCTCGCTCGGCACGCGGAAGCCGGCCGTCAGCTCCTCGATCCGGGACTCCGGCTTGCCGAGGTGCGCGAGGGCGTCCTCCCAGCTCCGCGTGGCCCACGGCGTGGTGCCCTGCGCGAGGTCGCCGAGGACCGTCGCCGAACCGGTCGTGCAGCGCCGGCCCACCGCCCGGTACTGCATGGGGGAGAGGTCCTGCGCCTCGTCGAGGACCACGTGCCCGAGCGAGTGGGTCCGCTCGACCAGGTCCGTCACCTCGTCGATCAGCACCGCGTCCGCCGCCGACCACTTCGCCGTCTTCACGCTCCGCGCCGGCTTCGCCCACAGCAGCAGCTTCCGCTCCTCCTCGCTCAGCACGCCCTCCGCGTGCTCGGCCAGGAACTCCGCGTCGCTCAGCAGCCGCAGCACCAGCTTCGCCGGGTCGACCGCCGGCCAGCACTCCTTGACCAGCGCCTTCACGGCCGCGTTCCGCGCGACCGCGTTCTGCACCCGGTCGTCCGGCGCCTCGCCCGCCTGCTCCATCCGCACCAGCACCGCGTGCGCGATCCGCTGCGGCAGCGCCTCGCGCGCCGCCCCGTATCGGATGTCACGCTCCGTCAGTTCCCGGACGATCTCCTCCAGTTCGTACGCCGGAACCCGCCAGCGCCGCGAACCGCGCACCACCATCAGCGGCTCGGACGGCATCGACACGTGCGACCACACCGCCCGCCGCAGGACCTCCGCCATGCGGGCGTCGCCCTTCACGACGGCCGTCGCCGCCTCGTCCGTACCGCGCACCTCCACATGGGCGACGAGGTCGTCGACGGTCGCCTGCTTCACCTCCAGCTCGCCGAGGGCGGGCAGCACCTGCTCGATGTACTGGAGGAAGGACCGGTTCGGCCCGATGACGAGGGTGCCGGTGCGGGCCAGCCGCTCCCGGTGGGCGTACAGCAGATAGGCGACGCGGTGCAGGCCGACCGCCGTCTTTCCGGTGCCCGGCCCTCCCTGCACGCACAGCGTCCCCGACAGGTCGGAGCGGACGATCTCGTCCTGCTCCGGCTGGATCGTCGCCACGATGTCCCGCATGGGGCCGACGCGCGGCCGCTCGATCTCCGCCTGGAGCAGCCGGCTCGTCCGCTCCAGCTCGGCCGGGTCGGACAGGTGCTCGTCCTCGTACGCGGTGAGCTCGCCGCCCGTGTATCCGAAGCGGCGGCGCAGCCCGACGTCCTGCGGGTCCTTCTTCGACGCCTGGTAGTACGGCTGCGAGACCGGCGCGCGCCAGTCGATGACCATCGGGTCGCCCTGCGCGTCGTGGACGTGCCGGCGGCCGATGTAGACAGTGCCGATCGAGTCGTCTCCGACGACGGGCCGCCCGAGCCGGTCGGGCGGCAGGTAGTCGAGCCGGCCGAAGAACAGCGGGGTGTGGGCGAGGTCCGCGAGCGCCTTGATGCGGTCCTCGATCTGCCGCTCCAGGACGATCGAGTTCACCCAGTTCGCGGTGACGTCCTTGATGTCCAGCGCCTCCACCTCCTCGCGCATCGCGCGCAGGGCGGCGCGGGAGGCGGAGAGGTGGGCCCGCTCGCGTACGAGCGGGTCGTCGGTGGGCACAGCTGCGGACACGGTGAAGCCTCCGGTCGGACATACGGACACACGGACACGTCGATGTGGCCGCCGGTTTCCGACCGGACGGCGGCGCTCTCCGTACGCGACGGGAGGCGGGGGAAGCCGGTGAGTCTAACTCCGCCCCGCCGTCCGGTGCGAATCGTTTTCCCGTAGGGGGAGGGGTCCGCCGTAAGGGTGACCCCGGTTCTCCCCGGATTCCACCCCCAGGCCGATGTGTTCCGAATGTCCGGATTCCATCATGGAGACATGACCGCGACGACCTTCACCCTCGTGACCACCGTCCCCCGCCCCCGCCGCGTCGCGGCGACGGCCCTCCGCGCGGTGCGCGCCTTCGGCGGCGCGGCCGTGGGCGTGGCCCTCCTCGGCGACCCCGGGCCGCCGGAGGCGGGCGTCAGGAACCCCCGCCCCGCACACGTACGGGACCGGGCCCGGGACTGAGCCCCCCGACCGCGCCCGGCGGGCCCTCAGCCCTCCGGAAGGAGGATGTCCGCGTCGTCGAAGATGCGCAGGACGACCAGGAGCAGACGCCCCCGGGACACCATGTACTCCGCCACGATGTGCGGCGTGAGCCGGATCTCCCGGTCCTGCTCGCCCGCCCCTATGGGCTGGGACACCTCGGTGTACGGGTCGCGCGCGAGGATCTCGACGGCCTTGTCGAAGGAGGCCCGCCGCACGGGGTCCAGCCGGTCGCGGGAAGCGGCCGCCGCCTCGGTGAACAGCACCTCGTAGATCTCCTGGTGAGGCATCCCGGCCTCCTCCTGCCGTCGTGCGGGTCCCGGCGCCAGCGTACCGGCCCCCCTACGGCGCCAGCAGCTCGTCCGCGTCCACGATCCGGTACGCGTACCCCTGCTCGGCCAGGAACCGCTGCCGGTGCGCGGCGAAGTCCTGGTCGATGGTGTCCCGCGCCACCACCGAGTAGAAGTGCGCCTGGTGCCCGTCGGCCTTCGGCCGTAGGACGCGGCCGAGGCGCTGCGCCTCCTCCTGGCGGGAGCCGAAGGTGCCGGAGACCTGGATGGCGACGGTCGCCTCGGGCAGGTCGATCGAGAAGTTCGCGACCTTCGACACGACGAGCACGTTGATCTCGCCGTTGCGGAACGCGTCGAAGAGCCGCTCCCGCTCCTTGTTCGACGTCTCGCCCTTGATGACGGGCGCGTCGAGGTGCGCGCCGAGCTCGTCGAGCTGGTCGATGTACTGGCCGATGACGAGGATCTGCTGCCCGGCGAACCGCTTCACCAGCGCCTCCGTCACCCGCCGCTTGGTCGCCGTCGTCGCGCAGAAGCGGTACTTCTCCTCCGCCTCGGCGGTGGCGTACGCGAGCCGCTCCGAGTCGGTCAGGTTGACCCGCACCTCGACGCAGTCGGCGGGCGCGATGTACCCCTGCGCCTCGATCTCCTTCCACGGCGCGTCGAACCGCTTCGGCCCGATGAGGGAGAAGACGTCCGCCTCCTTGCCGTCCTCGCGCACGAGCGTCGCGGTCAGGCCGAGCCGCCGCCGGGCCTGGAGGTCGGCGGTGAACTTGAAGACCGGCGCGGGCAGCAGGTGCACCTCGTCGTAGACGATCAGGCCCCAGTCGCGGGAGTCGAAGAGCTCCAGGTGCGGATAGACGCCCTTCCGCTTCGTCGTCAGCACCTGGTACGTGGCGATGGTGACGGGCCGGATCTCCTTCTTCGTCCCGCTGTACTCGCCGATCTCGTCCTCGGTCAGCGAGGTCCGCTTCACCAGCTCGTTCTTCCACTGCCGGGCGGAGACCGTGTTGGTGACGAGGATCAGCGTCGTCGCCTTAGCCTTGGCCATCGCCCCGGCCCCGACCAGCGTCTTCCCGGCCCCGCAGGGCAGCACGACGACCCCGCTCCCGCCGTGCCAGAACCCCTCGACGGCGTGCCGCTGGTACGGCCGCAGGCTCCAGCCGTCCTCGGCGAGCTCGATCGGGTGCGCCTCGCCGTCCACGTACCCGGCGAGGTCCTCGGCCGGCCACCCCAGCTTCAGCAGCGTCTGCTTGATCTGCCCGCGCTCGGACGGGTGCACGACCACGGTGTCGGCGTCGATCCGCGCCCCGACCAGCGGCTGCACCCGCTTCGACCGCAGGATCTCCTCCAGCACCGGCCGGTCGGTCGTCGTCAGCACCAGCCCGTGCGCCGGGTGCTTGCTGAGCGTGAGCCGCCCGTACCGCCCCATCGTCTCGGCGATGTCCACGAGCAGCGCGTGCGGCACCGGGTAGCGGGAGTACTCCACGAGCGCGTCCACCACCTGCTCGGCGTCGTGCCCGGCGGCCCGCGCGTTCCACAGCCCGAGCGGCGTCACCCGGTACGTGTGGATGTGCTCGGGCGCCCGCTCCAGCTCCGCGAACGGCGCGATCGCCCGCCGACAGGCTTCGGCGAGCTCATGGTCGACCTCCAGGAGCAGCGTCTTGTCGCTCTGGACGATGAGTGGACCGTTCACGTATGTGGGTTCCCTTCCGCGCGGCCAAACGTCCAGTCTGCACGATGCGCGGCCGATGCCGGAGGGGGCTGCCACACTGAAGGCGACCGGTTCCACGAGAGGGAGGTGGCGAGATGAGCGTCGCGCACGATCCGCACTACGGGCCCTGGACCATAGAGGAAGTCCTGGCATTGGGGGAGGACCGTGGTCAGCGTCGTGAATTGATGGGGGAAGCGCTCGTGATGTCACCGGCTCCGGGATTCAAGCACCAGCGGGCGTCGCTGCGCCTCGCGATGTTGTTGGACCATGCCGTCCAGAGGGCGGGCGTGGCGGCGGAGGTCCTTGAGGCCGTCAATCTCGTGCTGCCCGACGGCCTCTTCATCCCGGACATCGTCGTCGTCGAGGCGGCCGCCGCGGCGGAGGACCCGGCGACGTGCGACGCCGACGACGTGCTGCTCGTCGTCGAGATCGTCTCCCCGTCGTCGTCCGGCCGCCGCACCGACCGCCTGCTGAAGCCGCCGTACTACGCGGAGGCGGGCATCGAGCACCTGTGGCGGCTCGAACTGGAGCCGGTGCCGACACTGGTCGTGTGCGAGCTGCGGGACGGCCGCTACGTCGAGCGCACGGTCGCCGAAGCGGGTCGGACGACGCCGATCGAGAAGCCCTTCCCGCTGGAGGTCGACCCGGCCGCCCTGGTCGCGCCGAGGGCCTAGACCTCCTCGTCCGCCAGCTCCGCCACCCCCGTGATCCGGTGCAGCGGGTACGTCCGCACCTCGTCGGCGGTGTGGTCGTAGCCCGTGACGAAGCCGCCCTCGACGCGGACCGGGGCGATGACGCGCTGGCTGGCGGCGCCCTCGGCGTTGACGTAGCCGATCCAGACCGCCGAGCCCGTCATCGCCGCCGCCTGGACCGTCGCCAGGGTCTCGGCGGCGGAGGTGCGGGGGAGGCCGCCGGCCGTGACGGGGACGGCGGCGGGCTCCTTGCGGACCGCCGTGGCCGCCCGGTCACCGGCCCGGATCGCGCGGACCGCCGCCGCGAGCAGGGTGGCGTCGGGGACCGGCGGGCCGTCGGGGACGGGGACCGGGGGCGTACGGGGCGGGGTGCGGTGGGCGTCGGCGCGGGCGATCAGCACGTCGCCCTCCGCCGACTCCGCCGCCGGGGCGTAGCCCATCGACCGCAGGCCCTCCAGGAGCGCGACCGGGTCCGCCTGCGCGGCCAGCACCGTCGGGGCGAGGCGGCGCAGCCCCAGGGCGGCCGAGCGGCGGTCCGCGAGGATCTCGCCGAGCAGCGCGTCGTCGTCGCAGCGGACGTACGCGGACGCCGCCCCGACCCGCAGATGCCCGTGCTTCCTGGCCACGTCGTCGATGAGGTACGCGAGCGGCTGCGGCACCGGCGTGCGGGAGTGCGCGGCGAGGAAGGCGTGCAGGTCGGAGGCGGTCCGGCCGGTGTCCAGCGCGCGCCGCACCGAACCGGGCGTGAACCGGTAGACCGTCGCGCCGCCCTTCGACTCCACGTCCGCCAGGACCGCCAGCGCGTCGGCCAGCGGCCGCAGCAGCGGGCCCGGCGCGACGGCCGTCAGGTCGGCCTGGAGGAGCACGTGGTCGACGGCCTCCGGCAGCAGCGGCTCCAGGAGCTCCGCCGCCCGCTCGACCGCCACCTCCGGCTCCACCCCGCCGCCCTCGGCGTCCGGCGCGGCGGCCTCGGACAGCGGCAGGTTGAGCAGGGCCCGTCCGGCCGTGGACAGCGCCCCGCGCCCGGTGACCCCCAGCAGCTCGGCGTCCTCCAGCGTCCAGCGGGCCAGCCGTTCCCGCAGGTCGGCGGGGTGCCTCGGGCCGGCGGCCGGTTCGGCGGCCCGCTGCTCGGACGCCCACGGCCCCGCCGCGCCGGCCTCCTGCGCCGGAGCCGGCGCGGGAGCGGGCGTGCCCGGACGGCCCGCGCCCGTGCCGCCCGTGCCGCGCGCCGGCCGCTCCCAGCGCAGCCGGGCCAGCAGGCTCTCCGGATCGGCCGCCGTGCCCGGCTCCAGGGTCGCCAGCAGCCCGAGGACCCGGCGGCGCACCTCCGGCGCCGCCGCCCGGTCCAGATCGGGGCCGAGCGCCGCCAGCGTCCGCCCCTTCGCGTCCTGCCCGCCGACCAGGCCCGGCGTGCGAGTCGCCGCCAGCCAGGCGGTGACCAGCCGCGCCCAGCGCTCGGCCGGCGGCAGGTCGAGCCAGTCGTCGTACGCGGGCGTCGGCGCGTACCGCTCGTCCGCCTCGCCGTCCGAGGCCAGCAGCCCCGCCCCGTACGCCAGTTCCATCCAGAACGCCGCCACCGGCTCCGGCACGTCCAGCGCCGTCGCGGTCCGCCGCAGGTCCCGCACCGACAGGCCGCCGGCCCGCAGCACCGCAGGACCGCCGTGCTCCCAGGACTTCAGCAGCTCCTCGACGGCGGCCAAGGCCGCGTACGCCTGCCCGGCGGCGGCACCGTCCACCACCTCGGGACGGTACGCGCGCGCCGCCTCCACCTCGGGGGCGCGCGGCTCCGGCGCCCGGTGCGCCCGCCCGCCCCGCAGGTGCAGCGCCACCTCGCGGGGCAGCACCATCGTGCGCGGCGACACCGGCAGCAGCAGCCCCCGGTCGCGCAGCCAGCTCACCGGCGGCGTCGGCTTCGCCGTCACCTCGCCGTACGGCGGCCCCCACACCAGCCGGTCGAGGACCGCGAGGGCCTCCGGCGGCGCCGTGTCGAGCAGCGCCCCCATCCGCTTCCGGTCGGTGAAGAGCGCGGTGAGCGCGGCGACCGCCGACACCGGGTCGTGCGTGGACGGCAGCCCGGCCGCCGCCACGATCTCCTGGAGCCGGCCCGGCGACATCCCGGCCGTCGCCTCCGCGACGGTCGGCCCGAGGCCGGTGGGGGAGGGGTGCTGCGGCGACGGCGACAGCAGCTCCCGCGCGGTCCGCACCAGCCGCAGCCGGTCGTCGTCGCCCCACACCAGCGCCTGCTCGCGCAGCAGCGCCACCGCGCCGGGCAGCGCCGCCTCGACCTCCGGCGCGGCGGCGCCGCCGCTGAACAGCCCGAGCAGCACCGGGTACGGCGCCGGGTCCGGCGCCACCGCGAGGACCTCCGCCACCTGGAGCGTGAACCGGTCGAGCCGCTCCAGCGCCCGCACCACCGACGCCCGCGTCCCGGCCCGGGTGGCCAGCTGCGTCAGGTCGTTCGGCACCGGCCCCAGCAGGTCGGGGCGGGCCCGCAACAGCGCGGCCAGCCCGTCGTCCCCGCGCGCCCGCAGCGCCTCGGCCAGCGTGCGCGGGCTCCCCGCGGTCCCACTCGGACGTCCCTCGGGCACGTGCGCCTCCCGGTCCAGCTCGCCGATCCCCATCCGCCCCACGTTATCCGCTGCGCAGGCGCTACCGTCAGGACCGGGACGGCGTTCGGCCGGACGGGGAGGGACGGCGTGGGCATCGAGAGCGACCGGATGGTCTTCGACTACCTGAGCCGGGTCGGCGACCTGGCCCAGCAGCAGCACCTGCCGCCGGGCGAGCGCAGCGCCCTCGTCGCGGGCCTCCGCGACGAGATCGACCGCCGCCGCGCCACCCGCGGCGAGGAGTCCCCCGCCGCCGTCCGCGGCATCCTCGGCGACCTGGGCACCCCCGACGAGGTCGTCGGCCGCGCCGCCGCCACGGCGGAACCGGCCGCGCCCGGGCCGGACGGGTCCCCCCGTACCGAACCGTCCGCCCGCCCCGCCGAGGGGCGCGCCGCGTGGTGGGCCGGCGGCGCGACGCCCCCGGCCGGCCCCCCGCGCCCCCGCGGGGCCTCCGACGCGGGCGGCGGCCGTACGGACGCTCCCGCCGAGCCCGCGCCCGTGCCGCGCCCCCGGGCGACCGGGGCGTCGGCGGCGGCGCGGGCGGACGACTGGTGGTTCGGGGGCCCCGGCGGGCCGGGGGACGACGACGGCGAGCCGATCGTCCCCGGGTTCGTCGGCGGCGTGGAGGCCCCGGAGCTCTTCCGCCCGCCGGAGCCCGAGGCACCGGAGGAGGAGGGCCCCGGCGAGCCGGCGGCCCCCGCGAGCCGGGCGCGCCGCCTGGCCCGCCTGCTGCTGCGCCGCCGCCCGGCGGAAGCCGCCGAGGCGGAGCCGGAGGAGGAGGCGCCCGCCCGGGCCTCCGCCCGCCGCGGCTTCGCCCACCCCTTCCTGCTGCTCGCCGCGCTGCTCCTGCTCGCCGGCGCCGTCTTCGGCTGGCTCCTCGCCCTCGCCGCCGGCTGGCTCATCGCGTACGGCTCCCGCCGCCTCACCCCCGGCGAGGTCAAGACGGCCGTCTTCGTCCTGCCCGGCCTCGCCGCGGCGGGCGGCGTCGCCTGGCTGTGGGGCCGCGTCGAGGGCCGCTGGGGTGAGCCGATCGCCGCGGGCGGCGACGCCATGGGCGCGGCCGTCGCCGCCACCTGGCCCTGGACCCTCAAGGCCGCCGCCGCGGCCTCCGCCCTCTACCTCCTCTGGCGCGCCCGCCGCGCCTGAGGGCCGGACGCTAGGCCGGCTCCGCGTCCCACGGCGCGCCCGGGATGACCAGGGGGGAGCCGGTGACCGGGTCGGGGACGACGACGGACGGGAGGCCGAAGACCTCGCGGACGAGTTCCTCGGTGACGACCTCCGACGGGGGGCCCTCGGCGACGACCCGGCCGGCCTTCATGGCGACGAGGTGGTCGGCGTACCGGGCCGCCTGGTTGAGGTCGTGCAGGACCAGGACGACCGTCCGGCCGCGGGAGCGGTTGAGGCGGCGGACCAGGTCCAGGACCTCCACCTGGTGGGCGATGTCCAGGTAGGTGGTGGGCTCGTCGAGGAGCAGCAGGTCCGTCTCCTGGGCGAGCGCCATCGCGATCCACACCCGCTGCCGCTGGCCGCCGGACAGCTCGTCGACGGAGCGGTCGGCGAGGGCGGCGACGTCGGTGCGGGCCATGGCCTCCGCGACCGCCCGCTCGTCCTCCTCGGACCACTGCTTCCACCACGCCTGGTGCGGCTGCCGGCCGCGCGCCACCAGGTCGGCGACCGTGATCGCCTCGGGCGCGACGGGCGTCTGCGGCAGCAGGCCGACCGCGCGGGCGATCCGCTTCGTGGGGAGCTTCGCCAGCTCCTCGCCGTCGAGCAGGACGGCGCCCCGCACGGGCTTGAGGAGCCGGCCGAGCGCCCGCAGGGTGGTCGACTTGCCGCAGGCGTTGGGTCCGACGATGACGGTCACCTTGCCGTCGGGGACGGCCAGGTCGAGGTCCTCGACGACGACCCGGTTCTCGTAGGCGAGGGTCAGCCCGCGCGCGGTCAGCCTGCTCATGCTCTCTCTCCCGTGCGGCTCCGGACGATGAGCCAGATCAGATACGGGGCGCCGACCGCCGCCGTGAGGACACCCACCGGCAGTTCCACCGGGGAGAACAGCCGCCGTCCGACGAGGTCGGCGGCGGTGACGACCAGGGCGCCGAGCAGCGCCGAGCAGAACAGCGGGATCTGCGCGGTGCGCGTCACCCGGCGGGCGATCTGCGGGGCGAGCAGCGCCACGAAGTCGACCGGCCCGGCGACCCCGGTCGCGACCGAGGCCAGCACCACGCCGATCGCGACGAGCCCGAGCCGCACCCGCCCGAGCCGGACGCCGAGCCCGGTCGCCGTGGCGTCGTCGAGGGAGACGGTCCGCTGGGCGCGGGCCGCCCACAGCACGGCGGGCAGCATCAGCAGCAGCGTCCACCGGACCGGGGCGGACTCCTCCCAGCCGCGCCCGTTGAGCGAGCCGGTCATCCAGATCTGCGCCTGCTGGGCGACGAGGTAGTCGCCCTTGGTCATGAAGAGGGTGATCAGCGAGCGGAGCGCGATCGCGATGCCGATGCCGATGAGGACGAAGCGGGTGGCGTGCAGCCCGCCGCGCCAGGCGAAGGCGTACACGAGGGCGGCGGCCAGCACCCCGCCGGCGATCGACAGGTACGGCAGCACCGTGTACGAGGCGAGGCCGAAGGTCATGGCGGCGACGGTGAGCGCGCCGGCGCCCTGGCTGATGCCGATGATGTCGGGCGAGGCGAGCGGGTTGCGGGCGACGGTCTGGATGAGGGCGCCCGCGACGCCGAAGGCGGCGCCGGTGGCGAGGGCGGTGACGAGCCGGGGCTCGCGCAGCTCCTCGACGACGAACGCGGCGGGGGAGTCGCCGCCGGTCAGGACGGTGAGCACCTCGCCGGGGGCGACGAACCGCTCGCCGACGCAGAGGTACGCGACCGAGACCGCGGCCAGCAGCAGGAGCAGCACCGCGGCGGCGAGCACCGACCGCCGGTGGACCAGGAAGGAGGCGGGTCCGGTGCGGACCAGGGCGTACCCGGCGGGGCGGGCGGCGGCGGCGCGGGCCGGGGCCGCGGTGCGGACCGGGACGGCCGTGCGGGTCCGGTCGGGGCTCATGCCGGGACCGCCTTCCGCCGGACCAGCGTCACCAGGAACGGCACGCCGATGAGCGCGGTCATGACTCCGGCCGGCACCTCGCCGGGCGGGAGGACGATCCGGCCGGCGACGTCCGCGACCAGCACCATCACGGGCCCGATGAGCGCGGCCGTCGGCAGCACCCACCGGTGGTCGGAGCCGACGACGGCGCGGGCGATGTGCGGGACGGCGAGGCCGACGAAGGCGATCGGTCCGGCGGCGGCGACGGCCGCGCCGGTGAGGACGGTCGCGCCGAGCCCGCCGACGATCCGGACGGTCGCGACCTTCTGCCCGAGGCCCTTGGCGACGTCCTCGCCGAGCGCGAGCGCGTCCAGGCCGCGCGCCACCGACAGCACCAGGAGGGCGCCGGCCAGCGCGAACGGCCAGATCTGCGCGATGGTGGCCGCGTCCCGCCCGTCGAGCGAGCCGGTCTGCCAGAACCGGAACTCGTCGAGCGCCGCCGCCTTGGTCGTGAGCACGCCGGTCGTCACCGACAGCAGCAGCGCGTTGATCGCCGCGCCGCCGAGCGCCAGCTTCACGGGCGTGGCGCCGCCGCGGCCGCTGGAGGCGATGGCGTACACGGCGACGGAGGCGAGAGCGGCGCCGAGGAAGGCGAACCACACGTACCCGGAGAGGCTGTGCACGCCGAGGAAGGCGATGGCGAGGACGACGGCGACCGAGGAGCCCTGGCTGATGCCGAGGATGCCGGGGTCGGCGATCGGGTTGCGGGTGATGCCCTGGAGGGCGGTGCCGGCGAGCGCGAGGGCGGCGCCGACGATGAGTCCGATGACGGTCCGGGGGACGCGGAGCTGTCGCACCACCTCGGCGTCGTCCCCGGTGGCTCCGTGCAGGAGCGCGTCGAGGACGGTGCCGGGGGCGATGGTCCGGGCGCCGACGGCGAGGCTGAGGAGGACGGCGAGCAGCAGGGCGACGACGGCCGCCGAGGTCGCGAGGACCCGTCTGGAACGGAAAGCGGCTGTCATGTGCACCCATCGGGCGAGGAGGAGGTTCGGTAAGGCTTGGCTCAGTTTAAGCAGCACCCGTATTCGAACACCTGGGCACAATGTCCCCCATGACGACGAACACGCGCCCCGGCCCGCTCACGGTCGGCTTCGACCTCGACCTGACGCTGCTCGACACCCGCCCCGGCATCAAGGCCGCCTTCGAGGCGTTCTCCGAGCGGTACGGCGTCGCGATCGACGCCGACCTCGTCGTCACCCGCCTCGGCCCGCCGCTGGAGCAGGAGATGGCCCACTGGGTCCCGGCCGAGCACGTCCCCGAGATGACCGCCCGCTACCGCGCCCTCTACGCCGACCACGCCATCGCGCCGACCGTCCCCATGCCCGGCGCCCGCGACGCCCTCGACGCCGTCCGCGAGGCGGGCGGCCGGACCGTCGTCGTCACCGCCAAGAACGGCCCGGACGCCGAGCGCCACTTCGCCCACCTGGGCATCGCGCCGGACGCGATCGTCGGCCGCCTCTTCGCCGAGGCCAAGGCGGAGGCGCTGCGCGCCCACGGCGCCTCGGTGTACGTCGGCGACCACGTCGGCGACGTGCGCGGCGCGAAGGCCGCCGACGCGTTCTCGGTCGCCGTCGCGACCGGTCCGTGCTCCCCCGAGGAGCTCCACGAGGCGGGCGCCGACGTGGTCCTGAAGGACCTGACGGACTTCCGCGCCTGGTGGAAGACGTACGTCCGCTAGGCGGTGCTCCGCCCCCGCCGGGCCTGCCGCCGCTGGGCCGCGACCGAGCGCAGCACCCCGGCGGCGGCGAGCGCGAAACCGACGCCCATCAGCATCGACACCAGGTAGGCGACGGTCGGGAACGGGTCGGTGCCGAGGAAGAGCGGAGCCACCGTCACCAGCGTCGCGACCGCCCCGATCGCGAAGACGACGACACCGGCCTTGACGAGACCGTCGCCCGGCGCGGAATCGTCCACCGGCTCTGTACGGGTTTCACTACGCATGGCGCCAGGGTAGTTCCCTGGCCACAGGAACAGCCCGGCGGCGTCTTGTCACCGGTCCCCCGACAGCTAGCCTTGGAGACCGCGGGCCGCTTTCGACCCGCTGTTTTTGCTACCCCGACGAGTCAACGAGGACGAGGACAGACGTGCCTACCGGCAAGGTCAAATGGTTCAACAGCGAGAAGGGCTTCGGCTTTCTCTCCCGTGACGACGGCGGTGACGTCTTCGTGCACTCGTCGGTGCTCCCTGCCGGAGTCGACGCACTGAAGCCGGGCCAGCGGGTGGAGTTCGGCGTCGTCGCGGGTCAGCGGGGTGACCAGGCGCTCTCCGTCACGGTCCTCGACCCGACCCCGTCGGTGGCGGCGGCGCAGCGCCGCAAGCCCGACGAACTGGCGTCGATCGTGCAGGACCTGACGACGGTCCTGGAGAACATCACGCCGATGCTGGAGCGCGGCCGGTACCCCGACAAGGCGGCCGGCAAGAAGATCGCCGGCCTGCTGCGGGCGGTCGCGGACCAGCTCGACGTCTGACCCCGTTCCCCTACGGGAAGGCGAGCGCGTCCGGGCCGAGGGGCGGCACCAGCCCCTCGGCCGCGGCCCGGGTGAGCAGCCCCCGGACCGCCGCGTAGCCGGCCTCGCCGAGGTCGGCGGTGAACTCGTTCACGTACAGCCCGATGTGCTGGTCGGCGACCTTCGGGTCCATCTCCTGCGCGTGCTCCATGACGTACGGCCGCGAGGCGTCCGGGTCGTCCCACGCCATCCGCACCGAGGCCCGGGCGGAGTCGGCGAGCAGCCGCAGCGTCTCCGCGCCGAGCGAGCGGCGCGCGACGATCGCGCCGAGCGGGATCGGCAGCCCGGTGGCGGACTCCCAGTGCTCGCCCATGTCCGCGAGCTTGTGCAGCCCGTACGCCTTGTACGTGAACCGGGCCTCGTGGATGACCAGCCCCGCGTCGACCTTGCCGTCCCGGACGGCGGGCATGATCTCGTGGAACGGCATCACGACGACCTCGCCGACCCCGCCCGGCACCGTCTCGGCCGCCCACAGCCGGAAGAGCAGGTACGCGGTCGAGCGCTCGCTCGGCACCGCGACCGTCCTCCCGGCGAGGTCCGCGCCGGCCGCCGCGTCCCGGGTGAGGACGAGCGGCCCGCAGCCGCGGCCCAGCGCGCCGCCGCAGGGCAGCAGCGCGTACTCGTCGAGGATCCACGGCAGGACCGCGTACGAGACCTTCAGGACGTCGTGGGTGTCGGTGCCGCCCTCCGCCCAGCCGTTGGTGACGTCGATGTCGGCGAAGGTGACGTCGAGGTGCGGGGCGCCGGGGACCCGGCCGTGGGCCCAGGCGTCGAAGACGAAGGTGTCGTTCGGACAGGGCGAGTAGGCGATCTTCAGCTGCACGGCCGTGCCTCCAGGGCGCAGAGGGTGGTTTCCAGGGCGCCCGCCGCCCGCCGCAGGACGGCCAGGGCGTCACCGACGCGCCAGGCGGCGCGGTCGCGGGGGCCGACGGCGTTCGACACGGCCCGCAGTTCGAGGACGGCGGCGCCGTGCGCGGCGGCGGCCTCGGCGACGCCGAAGCCCTCCATCGCCTCGGCGGCGGCCCCCGGGTGGCGGACGGCGAGCGCGTCGGCGCGGGCGGCGGTGCCGGTCACGGTGGAGACGGTCAGCACGCCGCCGGTGGTGTGCGGGAGCCCGGCGGCCGCGAGCGCGGCGGCGACGGGCCCGGTGAGGGCGGCGGGCACGCGGTGGACGGAGCGGCCGAAGCCCAGCTCCTCCACGGGCAGGTAGCCGTCGGGCGTGTCGGCGCCCAGGTCGGCGGCGACGATCGCGTCCGCGACGACGAGCGAGCCGAGCGGGGCACGGCCCGGGAAGCCGCCGGCGATCCCGGCGGAGACGACGAGCCCGTACGGCTCGCCGGCGAGCGCGGCGCGGGTCAGCGCGGCCCCGGTCGCGGCGGCGACGGCGGCGGGGCCGACCCCGCCCACGAGGACGTCCGCGTCCCCGTGGCGGCGCAGCACGAGGCCGCCCGGCACGGGAAGCTCCCCGCCCCGGCGGGCGGGCGCCGTGAGGCCGCCGGCGACGGAGTCCGCCTCCGCCGCCACGGCCGTCACGATCAGGATCCGGCAGCGCACCGGAGGATCAGGATTCCTTCTTCAGCTTGAAGTGCCAGATGCCGGTGAGCGTCTTGCCGGTGTTCTCGACGATCGTCACCTGCGTCTCGTTCGTCGCCTCGCCGGTCTGGCTGGAGAAGAACGCGCTGGCCGGGATGGACCGGTACGTCTTCTTGTACGGCTCCGGCTCGGCCTGCTGGCCGCCGAGGAAGATGGTCCAGCCGTTGTCGGCGATCTCCGGGTCCACACCGAAGCGGATCTTGTCGTCCATGGCGACGGTGATCGACTTCTCGGCCTTCTTGTTGAGGCACTTCTGGACGTCGGACTCCTTGATGGGGTCGCCGTCGTTGTAACAGGCGGCCTCGGAGTTGATCGATTCGCTCCCGACCGTGACGGTCGCGATCGGAGTCGGCTTTTCGCAGGCGGTGAGGACGAGGAGCCCGGCGGAGACGGCCCCGAGGGCGACGGCGGCCCGGCGGCGCGAGCCGGAGAAGAACGCAACGGTCATGAGCCGAAGGCTATCGGGCCGCCGCGCCGCTGCCACGCGGGGGTACGGCGTGCCGCGCCCCACAGCCCCGCACGGCGCGGCGGACGGGTGCGGGAACACGGGCGGCACGGGGCGCCGGGGAGGACGGCGGGCGGACGGTACGGGGGCCGGCGGTGCGGGTGGTGCGGGAGGCGTGGGGGCGTGGGGAGAGCCGGCGTGCGGGGGAAGGGCCGGGGCGGCGGTGCGGGCGGTACGGGGAGGGCCGGTGGCGCGGGGGCCCGGGCGGCTTTCGCCGGGCGCCGGCGGCTCAGGCGGCCTTCGCCGGGCGCGGGCGGTCGGAGGTGCCCGGCCGGCGCGACGACAGCAGCCCCCGTACGGCGAGGAAGGCGCCGAGCGCCAGGAACCCGGCGGCCACCGACATCCCCACCGTCCCGTCCAGCGGCATCGCGATCCCCAGGGCGCCGCCCACCACCCAGGCCATCTGGAGCGCCGTCTCCGAGCGGGCGAACGCCGAGGTCCGCACGGCCTCCGGCACGTCCCGCTGGATCAGCGCGTCCAGCGACAGCTTCGACAGGGCCTGGGTGAGCCCGGCGACCGCGCCGAGCACCGCCACCATCACCCCGCCGAAGAAGACGGCGGCGCAGACCGCCGCCGTCAGGACCGTCGTGATCATCGCCGCGATGATCACCTCGGGCCGGTGCCCCCGGTCCCGCAGCAGCGAGCCCGCCGCCGTCCCGCACGCGTTCCCCACCCCCGCCGCCACGCCCACGATCCCCAGCGACACCGCCGCCGACTGTCCCGACAGCGGATGCTCGCGCAGCAGGAACGCCAGGAAGAAGATCAGGAACCCGGAGAGCATCCGCTGCGCCGCGTTCGCCTGGAGCCCGTGCAGCACCGCCGGGCCCACCGTCCGCAGGCTCGGCTTCTTCTCGCCGTGCGTCAACAGGTGTGCCCGGCGCTCGCCCTTCGCCGAGTCCACCTTGTGCGGCATCCGCACCGCCCAGTACGTGCCGAGCAGGAACAGCGCGCACGCCCCGTACAGCGGCCAGCGCGGCCCGACCAGCTGGAGCCCCGCCCCGACCGGCGCGGCGACGCCCGTGGCGAGCAGCCCCGCGAGCGTCACCCGCGAGTTCGCCTTCACCAGCGAGAAGCCCGGTGGCAGCAGCCGGGGCACGACGGCGCTGCGCACCACCCCGTACGCCTTCGACGCCACCAGCACCCCGAGCGCCGCCGGGTACAGCTCCAGGCCGCCGGTGGCGACCGCGCCCGACATCAGCAGCGCGAGCACAGCCCGGGCGGACATCGCCGCCGCCATCGCCGCCCGCCGCCCGTGCGGCAGCCGGTCGAGGACCGGCCCGATGACGGGCGCGAGGAGGGTGAACGGGGCCATGGTGACGGCCAGGTAGAGCGCGACCCGGCCGCGGGCCTCGTCCGTGGGCACGGAGAAGAACACGGTCGAGGCGAGCGCCACGGTGATCATCACGTCGCCCGCGCCGTTGACCGCGTGCAGCTCGATCAGCTTCCCGAGCCCCGACTCGCCCGCCCCGTGCGCGTGCGTCGCCCGCCGGATCCCCTTCGCCGTCCCCGTGAACGGCAGGTGCAGGGCACGCCCCACCGACCGACCCGCTCGGCGGAGCGGCCCGGGACGCTCGTGGGATCGAACGGAGGACCGTGCGGCTGCCACCACCTCATAGTGCCCCACTGGCCCCCCGCCCGAACCGAGCCCGCCGAACCCGGGGTGTCGGCCCCGGGACCCGGGGGAGGGGACACGCCGGGACGGGCGCGGGATCGCACGCCCTCCCGGGCCCGATCCGGGTCACTTGGGGCACGCAGGTGGGCCCAGGCCCGCGAACGGGGTAGCGTGCGTAGCGCGCCACCGGCGGTTCCTCTCGGCCGCGCGCCCCTTCGGCATCCCGCAGAATGGATGACGATAGGTGCGCCCGAGACCTGCGAGATCCGGTCGGGCGCGGACGTCGATGCGGCCCCCAGGTCCGCTCCGCCCGCCCCGTTCCCGGAGCCCCGCTCCCGACCTCGGCCGGCGCACCCGTGAGACGGCGTAGGAGAGAAGCGAGACCTGTGAGTGCTGCGACGACGCGAACGCGTACCCCGCGAGCCCCGCGTACCCCGGCCCCCGACCGCCTCTGCGCCGAGGCCGTGGACCTCGCCCGCGAGGCGGCCGAAGAAGCCGCCGCGCCCGGCGTGGTCGGCGAGCACTCCGGGGTGGTGGCGGAGGGCGACCGGGTCGTCACGCACTACTTCGAGTCGAAGGAGCCCGGCTACCTCGGCTGGCGCTGGGCCGTCACCGTCACCCGCGCCTCCCGCGCCAAGAACGTCACGCTTGACGAAACCGTCCTGCTGCCCGGCCCCGACGCCCTCCTCGCGCCCGAGTGGGTCCCGTGGAGCGAGCGGCTGCGCCCCGGCGACCTCGGCCCCGGCGACCTCCTGCCGACCGAGCAGGACGACCCGCGCCTGGAGCCCGGCTACACCGGCGAGGACGCCCCGCCGCCGAACTCCGCCGTCTCCGAGGAGATGAGGGACCACCTCGACGCGGAGGACGCCGAGATCACCGACCGGGCGCCGACCCGCGGCGCCATCGCGGCCGTCGCGGACGAGCTCGGCATGGGCCGGGCCCGCGTCCTCTCCCGGTACGGCCTCCGGATCGCGGCCGACCGCTGGGACGAGGCGTTCGGCCCCCGTACGCCGATGGCCCAGGCGGCGCCCGCGAGCTGCCGGTCCTGCGCGTTCCTCGTCCCGCTGGCCGGGTCGCTGCGCCAGTCCTTCGGCCTGTGCGCCAACGAACTGTCCCCGGCGGACGGCCGCGTGGTCTCCCTCGAGTACGGCTGCGGCGGGCACTCGGAGGCGGCCGTCATGCCGACGCCGCCGCGGCCGGCGCCGCCGGTCCTCGACTCGACGGCGGTCGACGAGTTCCCCCTCCGTCCCGCCGCGGACTCCGGTTCGGTGGGCGCCCCCGACACCACCACAGAAGACCTGGGCCACTCCTGACCCCAGCCCCCTAGCGGCCCGAGCCCCCGCCGCGAGCCGCACCCGCCGCGGGCTGCGCCCTGCCGGCCCCGTCGCGGGCGGCCCCCCGCCTCGTCGCGGGCGGCGCCCGCGCCCCCTCGCGTGCCGCGCCCCCGTTGCGGGCTGCGCCCTGCTGGGCCCCCGTTGTGGGCAGGCGTTCCGCTGGGGCTGGGGGTCCCCCCTGGACGAAGTCCTTGGGGGAGGGTGGGCACAACGGAACGGCGCCCCGTACCGGGCCTAGGTTCCCGCGCCTGAACGCCCCGCACACGTGCGCCCGCACCGTGGGTGTGCCCACCCGTTCCGCCCAGCGGAACGATTGCCCACACGGTGGCGGACCGGAACGGCCCTGCCCGCTCGGTGGCGGAACCGGCCCGCCCGCACGGACCCGGCACGGGGCACCCGCACGGGTTCGGGACGGGTCCCGAACGGCCCCGGGGCAGGGCCCCACGCATGGCCCCGGGGGCGGGCTCCGCAGGGCCCCGGGAAGGGGCGGGTGCGGCTGAAGGCGCAGGTCGGAGGGGGCGGCGAGGCGCCGCGTGGCGAGAAGCGCGGCGTCGCTCGGGGGACGGCCGCCCCGGCGCGGTACCTTCGGCGCGGTACCGAAGGCCCGGCACAGCAGACTGGAGTCACACGTGAGCGTCACCGTCCGGACGACGACCGACGGAAGCGATCCCTTCGGCACCGCGCGGCTCCGCAGAGGCGTCCTGGACTCCTGGGCCGCCTCCCCGGCCCGGTTCCGCGAGGACGCGAACGCCGAGGAGGACCTCGCCCTCGGCGGCTACCGCGACCGCCTCGTCGTCGAACTGGCCCAGAACGCCGCCGACGCCGCCGCCCGCGCCGGCACCACCGGCCGCCTCCGGCTGACCCTGCACCCGGCGGACGCGGACAGCCCCGCCGTGCTGGCCGCCGCCAACACCGGCACCCCGCTCGACGCGGCCGGCGTCGAGTCGCTGGCCACCCTCCGCGCCTCCGCGAAGCGCGCGCAGGGCGAGGCCGTCGGCCGCTTCGGCGTCGGCTTCGCCGCCGTGCTCGCCGTCTCCGACGAACCGGCCGTCCTGAGCCGGCACGGCGGCGTCCGCTGGTCCCTCGCGGAGGCCCGCGAGCTCGCCGCGGACGTGGCCCGCCACAGCCCGGGCCTCGGCGACGAACTGCGCCGCAGGGACGGCCACGTACCCCTCCTGCGGCTGCCGCTGCCCGCCGAGGGCGCCGCGCCCGCCGGGTACGACACCGTCGTCGTCCTCCCGCTCCGCGACGCCGCCGCGCACGACCTCGCCGAACGGCTCCTCGCGGCCGTCGACGACGCGACGCTGCTCACTCTTCCGGGTCTCGCCGAGATCGTCGTGGAGACCCCGGACGGAGTACGCACCCTGACCCGTTCCGAGGCGGACGGGTACGTGCGGATCGAGGACTCCGCCGCCGAGGGCCCGCACCGCTGGCGGACCGTCACCCGCACCGGCCCCCTCGACGCCGCCCTCCTCGCCGACCGCCCGGTCGAGGAGCGGCTGCGCCCGCACTGGTCGGTCACCTGGGCCGTGCCGGTGGACGCCGACGGCGCCCCCCGCTACCCGCGCACCGCGCCCGTCGTGCACGCGCCGACGCCCACCGACGAACCGCTCGGCATCCCCGCCCTGCTCATCGCCTCGCTGCCGCTGGACACGGCCCGCCGCCACCCGGCGCCGGGGCCGCTGACGGACTTCCTGGTGCAGCGGGCGGCCGACGCGTACGCCGAACTCCTCGCCGACTGGCGTCCGGTGACCAGCTCCGCGCTCGACCTGGTGCCGGGCCCCCTGGGCAAGGGCCACCTCGACGGGTCGCTGCGCGCGGCGATCCTCGACCGGCTGCCGCGCGTCGCGTTCCTCGCGCCGGCGGTGGCGACGGAGGACGTGCCGGCGCTCCGCCCGATCGAGGCGGAGGTCGTCGAGGGCGCGGGCGCGGAGACGGTCGCGGTCCTCGCCGAGGTCTTCCCGGGGCTCCTCCCGGCGGGCCTGGAGCGCCGCCCCGAGCTGCGCACGCTCGGCGTGGGCCGGATGCCGCTGACGGAGGCGGTGGACCGGCTCGCGGGCGTGGAGCGGACGCCGGGCTGGTGGCGGCGGCTGTACGACTCCCTCGCCGGGGTGGACCCGGACCGGCTCACCGGCCTGCCGGTGCCGCTGGACTCGGGGCGGACGGCGATCGGCCCCCGGCAGGTCCTCCTGCCGCTGGAGGGCACCCCGAAGGAGCTGTCCCGGCTCGGCCTGAAGGTGGCGCACCCGGAGGCCGCGCACCCGATCCTGGAGAAGCTGGGCGCCCTCCCGGCCACGCCCCGCGCCGTCCTGACGACCCCCCAGGTCCGGGAGGCGGTCGTGAACTCCATGGACGCGGCCGACGCCTGGGACCTCGACGCGCCGGAGCTGGACGCGGACGAACTCGTCGAGACGGTCCTCGGTCTCGTCCGGGACGCGAACCTGGAGCCCGGCGACGAGCCGTGGCTCGGCGCGCTCGCCCTCCCCGACGAGGACGGCGAACTGGCCCCCGCGGCCGAACTGCTCCTGCCCGGTTCGGCGTTCGCCTCCGTCGTCCGCGCGGGCGAACTCGCCTACGTCGACGGGGAGCTGGCCGCCCGCTGGGGCGAGGCCCCGCTCGCCGCCTGCGGCGTCCTCGCGAACTTCACGCTGGTCCGCGCCACCGACCTGGTCCTCGACCCCGACGACCTGGACCCCCGGGAGAGCGACTACCCGGAGCCGGACGACGCGGGCCTCCTGGACGCGGTCGACGTGTGGTGCGAGGACGTTCTCGACCGGCTGCCGATGACCGTGGTGCCGCCGGTGGCCACGGAGATCGTGGCGGTCCGGGACCTGGACCTGGTCGACGACGACGCCTGGCCGCGGGCGCTCGCCCTGCTGGCCCGGCCGCCGCTGCGGGACGCCCTGACCCAGCCCGTGCGGATCCTCCTGCCGGACGGCACGACGGAGACGGTCCGCCCGTACACGGCCTGGTGGCTGCGCGACCACCCGGTCCTCGACGGCCGCCGCCCGGCGGGCCTGCGCGCGGACGGCACCGACCCGCTCCTCGCCGGCCTGTACGACTCCGTCGACGCGACCGGCTTCGAGGACGAGCAGGTCCTGCGCGCCCTGGGCGTCCGCACCTCGGTGGCGGCCCTCCTCGACGAGCCCGGCGGCGCGGCGGAGCTCCTGGCCCGCCTGGCCGACCCGGACCGCGAGGTCACCGGCGCCCAGCTGCACGCCCTGTACACGGCCCTGGCCGACCTGGACCCGGCGCAGGTCACCCTCCCCGACGAGCTGCGCGCGGTGGTGGACGGCGTGCCGGTCGTCGTCGACGCGGCGGAGGCGCTGGTGGCGGACGCCCCCGACCTCCTCCCCCTCACGGAGGGCCTGCCGCTCCTGCCGGTCTCCCCGTCCCGCGCCGCCGACCTCGCGGAGCTGCTCCAGGTCCGCATGCTGAGCGAGACGGTCGAGGCGGAGGTCACCACGGAGGGCGAGGAGCACGAGGTGCCCGCCTCGGTCCACGCCCTTCTCGGCCCCTCCACCCCCGCCACGTACGTGGAGCACGAGGAGCTCCGGGCGGGCGGCGTCGAGCTCGACTGGCGCCGCACCCCCGACGGCACGCTCCACGCCGCCACCCTGGAGGGCGTGGCCGCCGCCCTCGCCTGGGCCACCCGCCAGTGGCCCCGCCGCTTCGAGGTGGCCGCCCTCCTCGAAGACCCGTCCCGCACGACGGAACTGGCCCGCGACCGCTGGTTCGACTAGCGGCCGGACGTCACGTCGTCCACCTCGGCGACGGCGACGGCGACGGCGACGGCGCCCGGGCGCACGGGCCGGCCGGCGGGAGCGCGTCGTGGGTCAGCCGGTGGGGGAAGGGGCGAGGAAGGAGTGGATCCGGGCTCCCGGAGCGGACGAGACGATGATGTCCCCGAGGACGACGGGACGCGCCGACGGGGGGACCGGGCCGGTCCCCCCGGGCACGGAGCCGGCGGGCGGCTTCCGCTGCCACACGATTCCGCCGGTGCGCCGGTCCAGGGCGAAGGTCGTGCCGTCGAGCCCGGTGAAGTGGACGCGGCCCCCTCCCTCCCGGGGCGCCGAGAGGGAGTGCTGAAGCGTGGTGGTCGACCACACCCGCTTCCGGGAGGAAAGGTCGTAGGCGCTGACGACCCCGCCGTCCCGGAAGGTGTAGAGGGTGTCCTCGATGATGCCGAGCACCTCTTCGGCCTGGCTCAGCGGGATCGACCTCACGGCCCCGGTGGCCATGCTCAGCTGCCGGAACACGAGTCCGCCGGTGTCCTCGGAGATGAGCAGGGCGGTGTTGCCGTGGACCCCGAGCACGCGCGAACGGGCCGGCAGACTCCGCTTCTTCTGCAGCTTCGACGAGCCGGTGACGAGAAGGGCGACCTCCACCTCCTGGTGCTTGTCGTCGACCCGCACCACATGGGTGCCGCCGCCCGACCCTTGGTCGGGGTCGGTCACGAAGTGGCTCCAGCGACCCTCGACGCTCCACGCGGGTTCCGCCGCGGCCGGCGTGACGGTGGCCACGAGGCGTCCGTTCCGCAGACAGAGCAGGTACTCCTCGTCGAGACGGCAGTCGTCCGCGCCGAGGACCGTCTGTTCCCCGGCGGGTTCGCCCGTCCCGGGATCGAATCGCCGCACGGTGTGGCGGGAGACGCCGTTGTCGTGGACGGAGGTGAGCGTGTAGACGCCCTCGGGCGTGACGCTCATGCTCACGGGGGCCGGGTGGTCGCCGGCCTGCTCCCAGACCACCGCCCCGGTCCGGGCGTCCACGCGAGCCGCGAGCGTGCCGGGGCCGCTGCACCACAAGGCGGGGAATTCGTACTGGCAGGCCGCCATGTCGACCATCGCTCCTGTGGGTGACTCCCGCAGCCGCGTGCTCCACGGCTTCCACCCCGGCATCCGTACCGGTGCCGCCGTCGCCTTCGGCGTCGGGCGGGTCGTCGCGGTGGCCGGGCCCGTCGCGCGGCCCGTCGGGTTTTCGTCCGGCCACCACGTCCAGGCTCCCGCCACCAGCGCACCCGCGCCCAGCACCGCGCCCGCGGCCAGGGCGGCACGGCGACGGGTCACGCGGAGGCGTCTCGTCTCGGCGGCCTTGGCGGAGGCGCGCCGTGTGCGGCGGGAGGAGAGGAGGGTGAGGAGGGCCTCGGGGGTGGGGCGGGCCGCCGGGTCCTTGGACAGGCAGGGGACGACCACGGAGCGGAGGGAGTCGGGGAGGCCGGTCAGGTCGGGTTCCTCGTGGACCGCGTTCCACGCGATCGCGTAGGGGGTGTCGCCGTCGAAGGGGCCGTGGCCCGTCGCCGCGTACACCAGGACCGCGCCGAGGGCGAAGACGTCCGCCGCCGGGCCCGCGTCGCGGGGGGTGCGGAACTGTTCGGGGGCCATGAAGAGCGGCGTGCCGAGGATCTGGCCGCTCTGGGTGAGGGCCGTCGCGTCGACGACCCGCGAGATGCCGAAGTCGATGACGCGGGGGCCGTCGTCCGCCAGCAGGATGTTTCCGGGTTTCAGGTCGCGGTGGACGAGGCCCGCCCGGTGGATGTCCCGGAGGGCCTCGCAGAGGCCGGAAGCGAGGCGCCAGGTCGCGTCGGCGGAGAGCGGGCCCCGCTCGGCGACGACTGCCGCGAGCGTGGGCCCGTCGACGTAGGCCGTCGCCATCCAGGGCACGGGCCCCGTCGTGTCCGCGTCCAGGACGGGTGCGGTGAAGGCGCCGCTGACCTGGCGCGCGGCCTGTACCTCGCGGGCGAAGCGTTCGCGGAAGCCGGGGCGGGCGGCGAGTTCCTCGCGGATGACCTTGACGGCGACGGCCCGGCCGGAGGGCGAGTGCGCGAGGTACACGTCACCCATGCCGCCGCTGCCGAGCGGCCCGTCGACCTCGTAGTGCCCGAGCGCGGCCGGCCGCGCGTCCCCCGTCGCCATTCCCACCCCCGGTCGATGATCACGTGTGCGATCGACCGGACACCCTAGCGAGTGGCCGCTACGCCGGGAACCTGTGGTCCACCCACCGCCAGGCGGCCTCCAGGAGGGCTCCGGCCGTCGCCGCGACGGCGACGGCCGCCCAGGGCATGGTGGTGCCGACGAGCTTGAGGGCGAAGAAGTCCTGGAGCCAGGGGACGGCGAGGACCAGGAGGAAGGCGCCGGCCATGGTGGCGACGAGGGCGATCCGCCACCAGGTGTAGGGGCGGGCGATGATCGCGAGGACCCACAGGGATACCAGGAAGAGGGTGAGGGTGGCGGCGCTGGTCTCGGCGCCGAGCGCGTCCGCGCCGGTGTAGTGGTGGCGGGCGAGGAGGTAGCTGGTGAAGGTGGCGGCCGCCGCGATGACGCCGCCGGGGACCGCGTACCGCATGACCCGCCGGACGAAGTGCGGTTTGGCGCGTTCCTTGTTGGGGGCGAGGGCGAGGAAGAAGGCGGGGACGCCGATGGTGAGGGTGGAGAGCAGGGTCAGGTGCCTCGGGAGGAAGGGGTACTCGATCTGGGAGACGACGACCAGGACGGCGAGCAGCACCGAGTAGACGGTCTTCGTGAGGAAGAGGGTCGCCACGCGGGTGATGTTGCCGATGACCCGGCGGCCCTCGGCGACGACCGACGGGAGGGTCGCGAAGGAGTTGTTCAGGAGGACGATCTGGGCGACGGCCCGGGTCGCCTCGGAGCCGGAGCCCATGGAGACGCCGATGTCGGCGTCCTTGAGCGCGAGGACGTCGTTGACGCCGTCGCCGGTCATGGCGACGGTGTGCCCGTGGGACTGGAGCGCGGCGACCATGTCCCGCTTCTGCTGGGGGGTGACCCGGCCGAAGACCGCGTTGTCGTCGAGGACGCGGGCCATCTTCTCGCGGTCGGCGGGGAGGGTGCGGGCGTCGACGGTGTGCTCGGCGCCGGGCAGGCCGAGCTTGCCGGCGACCGCGCCGACGGAGACGGCGTTGTCGCCGGAGATGACCTTGGCGGCGACGTCCTGGTCGGCGAAGTAGGCGAGGGTGTCGGCGGCGTCGGGCCGCAGCCGCTGTTCGAGGACGACGAGGGCGGTGGCGCGGGCGTCCGCCGCCACGTCGGGGGCGTCGAGCGCGCGGGCGGTGCGGGCGAGGAGGAGGACCCGCAGGCCCTGTTCGTTGAGCCGGTCGGTCTCGGCGAGGGCCGGGTCGCCGTCCGGGAGGAGGACGTCGGGGGCGCCGAGCAGCCAGGTGGACTCCTCGCCGTCGCCCTCGCTGAACGCGGCGCCGCTGTACTTGCGGGCGGAGGAGAAGGGCAGGGCCTCGGTGCAGCGCCACTCCTCGGCGTCGGGGAAGGCGGCGGCGACGGCCTGGAGGGAGGCGTTGGGGCGGGGGTCGGACTCGCCGAGGGCGCCGAGCACCTTGCGGACGTACGGCTCGTCCGCACCGTTCAGGACGCGGACCTCGGTGACGTCCATGCCGCCCTCGGTGAGGGTGCCGGTCTTGTCGAGGCAGACGACGTCGACCCGGGCCAGGCCCTCGATCGCGGGCAGCTCCTGCACCAGGCACTGTTTCCGGCCGAGCCGGATGACGCCGATGGCGAAGGCGACGGAGGTGAGGAGGACGAGCCCCTCGGGGATCATCGGGACGATGCCGCCGACAGTCCGGGCCACGGAGTTCTTGAGGTCGGTGTCCTTGACGACGAGCTGGCTGATGATCAGGCCGATCGCGGTGGGGACCATCATCCACGTCACGTACTTGAGGATCGTGGAGATGCCGGAGCGCAGCTCGGAGTGGACGAGGGTGAAGCGGGACGCCTCCTCGGCGAGCTGGGCCGCGTACGCCTCCCGGCCGACCTTGGTGGCGGTGAAGGCGCCGCCGCCGGCGACGACGAAGGAGCCGGACATGACGGGGTCGCCGGGGCGTTTGACGACGGGGTCGGCCTCGCCGGTGAGGAGGGACTCGTCGATCTCCATGCTGTCGGCCTCGGCGACGACGCCGTCGACGACGACCTTGTCGCCGGGGCCGAGCTCGATGAGGTCGCCGAGGACGATCTCGGAGGTGGAGATGCCGGCGGCGACCCCGTCGCGCCGGACGGTGGGTTTCGCCTCGCCGATGACGGCGAGCCCGTCGAGGGTCTTCTTGGCGCGGAGTTCCTGGATGATGCCGATGCCGGTGTTGGCGACGATCACGAAGCCGAAGAGGCTGTCCTGGATCGGGGCGACGACCAGCATGATCACCCAGAGGACGCCGATGATCGCGTTGAAGCGGGTGAAGACGTTGGCCCGGACGATGTCGACGGTGGAGCGGGAGCTGCGGACGGGGACGTCGTTGACCTCGCCGCGGGCGACGCGTTCGGCGACCTCGGCGGAGGTGAGCCCGGCGAGCCGGTGGACGACGGGCGGTTCCGGTTCGGCCGGGGCCTCCCGGGTGCCGCCGCTTTCCGTGTCGATCTTCGCCCGCTGCGTCATGTTCTCGACGGTACGACCGGAACCGACCGTTCACCTGCCGAGGAGCGGCAGGATCCGACCGCGGGAGGAGCGGAATCGTCCCGTGGTACTACCGGGCGGGGCCTCCGGCGGCCTCCTGCGCCGTCCGGTGCCGCTTGATGGCGGCGTCGCGCTTGCGCACGTACCAGATGCCGAGCAGTCCGAGGCCGCCGCCGGCCAGGCAGGTCCACACCCACCAGGTGAGGTCGCGGTCTTCGAACCAGCCGTAGAAGGGGACCTGGACGAGGAAGAGGACGAACCAGAGGATCGTGCCGCCGGTGATCGTGCCGACGACGGGGCCCTCCAGGGGTTCGGGTGCCTCGTGCTTGGGTGTCCACTTCGCCATGGAGCCAGTCTAGGCGGCGGGGTCGCGGGACCGGCGGGGCCGTCCGTGCCGCGCGGTCCCTCCCGGGGGCCTTCGAAATCCTCCGGGGCTTCCGGGGGCCTCCAGGGCTTTACGGGGGGCCCGGCCTCCAGTGCCCCTGGGGCCCTCCGGGGCTTCTGAGGTCTTCCGGGGGGCCTCCGGAGGCCCGCGCGGGGTCCTTCGCAGGGTCCGCCCGGGTTCTACGCGCGGAGATGGACTCGCCCTCGTTCATGTGTTCATACTGAAACGGTTTGCCTATGGCGGGTTTCCTTCGTATGAACCGCCAAAAGGACTTCTTCCCGAAGAGGAACCCACTCCATGAGCTCCACGGCCACCGCCAAGGCCCCCGCCCCCGAGCCGCAGACCCCCCAGGGGTCCGCCTCGGCCCTCGACCGCTACTTCAAGATCTCCGAGCGCGGCTCCACCGTCGCCCGCGAGGTCCGGGGCGGTTTCGCCACCTTCTTCGCGATGGCCTACATCATCGTGCTGAACCCGATCATCCTCGGCAGCGCCAAGGACATGTACGGGCACCAGCTCGACGGCGGCCAGCTCGTCACCGCCACCGTCCTCACGGCGGCCTTCTCCACGCTCCTCATGGGCGTCATCGGCAACGTCCCGATCGCGCTCGCCGCCGGACTCGGCGTCAACACCGTCGTCGCCCTCCAGCTCGCGCCCAAGATGTCCTGGCCGGACGCCATGGGCATGGTCGTCCTCGCCGGCATCGTCGTGATGCTGCTGGTCGCCACCGGCCTGCGCGAGCGCGTCATGAACGCCGTCCCGGTCGGCCTGCGCAAGGGCATCGCGATCGGCATCGGCCTCTTCATCATGCTGATCGGCCTCGTCGACTCGGGCTTCGTCTCCCGCATCCCCGACGCCGCGCACACCACCGTCCCGCTCCAGCTCGGCACCGGCGGACACCTCACCGGCTGGCCGGTCCTGGTCTTCGTCCTGGGCACCCTGCTCACCCTCGCCCTGATCATCCGCAAGGTGCCGGGCGCGATCCTCATCTCGATCGTCGTCATGACGATCGTCGCCATGGTGATCAACGCGGTGGCGAACGTCCCGTCCTGGGGCCTGACCACCCCGGAGTGGCCCGGCAACCCGGTCGCCACCCCGGACTTCGGCCTGGTCGGCGAGGTCAGCCTCTTCGGCGGCTTCGACAAGGTCGGCCTGCTGACCGGCGTCCTCTTCGTCTTCACCGTCCTGCTGTCCTGCTTCTTCGACGCCATGGGCACGATCCTCGGCGTCGGCGACGAGGCCAAGCTGATGGACAAGGACGGCAACTTCCCGGGCATCAACAAGGTCCTGCTCGTCGACGGCCTGGCCGTCGCCTCCGGCGGCGCGACCTCCTCGTCCGCCACCACCTGCTTCGTGGAGTCCACGGCGGGCGTCGGCGAGGGCGCCCGCACGGGTCTCGCCTCGGTCGTCACGGGCGGTCTGTTCTCGGTGGCGCTGTTCCTCACGCCGCTCGCGACCATGGTGCCGTCGCAGGCGGCGACCCCCGCGCTGCTCGCGGTGGGCTTCCTGATCCTGGCCGGGTCGATCAAGGAGATCGACTGGAGCGACTTCACCATCGCGGTGCCGGCGTTCCTGGCCATGCTGATGATGCCGTTCACGTACTCGATCACCAACGGCATCGGCATCGGCTTCATCAGCTTCAGCGTGCTGCGGCTCGCGGCCGGCCGGGGCCGTGAGGTGCCGGTGGCCATGTACGCGGTCTCGGCGATCTTCGTCTTCTACTACGCGATGCCGGCGCTGGGCCTGACCTGACCGAGCGGGGCGGCGGCGGGGCCGGGAGGCTCCGGCTCCGCCCCGTCCCCGTAGAACTTCTCCGTCTCCTCGACGGCGGTTTTGAACCGCTCGTCGAAGTCCTCTCGAACGAGCGTCCGGACGACATAGTCCTGGACGCTCATTCCTCTTTTCGCGGCGTGACGCTTGAGCCGGTCGAGCAGCTCACTGTCGATGCGCAGGCTGAGCACTGTCGATCCCATGCCGTTCAGGGTCGTGGCTGCCGGGGCCTCTTTGCGTCACTTTCTGGATCCAGCTCACTCATTTGGGTGATGCATGGATATCGACCCGTGATCTGAACGGACGCGACGGGTACGCCGTGACGCCGCGCCGGACGCGACGGGTGGGCCGCGACGCCGCGCCCGGCGCGGGATCGCGACGCCGTGACGGGTGCGCCGCGATCCCGCGCCGGACGTGGTCCCGCGCCGGTCCGCGGGCGATCCGCGCGGGGCCGGCGTGATGTGTGCGACACGCGGCACCCCGATTGGTCCTTAGAGAGAGTAATGAGTTAGGCTAACTACATGCCTGACCTGTCCCACGGCACCGCCGACGACGCCGCGGCCGTGAACGCGATCCGCTCGTCCGTCATGCGGCTGGGCCGGCGCCTCAAGCGCCAGCGCGTCGACGAGACGCTGAGCCCGACCGAGATGTCGGTGCTCGGCACCCTGGCCCTCTGCGGCTCCGCCACCCCCGGTGAGCTGGCCCGCAAGGAACACGTCCAGCCGCCGTCGATGACCCGCATCGTCGCCCTGCTCGAAGCCAAGGGACTGGTCCGGCTGGAGCCGCATCCCGACGACCGCCGGCAGAAGGTGGTCAGCCCGACCGAGCGGGCCGAAGCCATGCTCGAAGACGCCCGCCGCAAGCGGAACGCCTGGCTGGCCGCCCTCGTCGAGGGTCTGGACGAGGACGAGTGGGCCGTACTGCGCGCGGCCGCTCCGGTCCTGGAGAAGCTCGCCCACCTCTAACCGAGCGCCAAGGAGGCGACGCACTGTGAGCACGGGACCCGGAGCAGACTCCGCACCCGTCCATAAACCCACCCTCAAGACCCGTGGGCGGGGGGAAACCTTCTCCTCGCTCTCGATCCGGAACTACCGGCTCTTCTTCACCGGAGCGATCGTCTCCAACACCGGTACGTGGATGGCCCGGATCACCCAGGACTGGCTGGTCCTGAGCCTCACCGGCTCGGCCGCCGCCGTCGGCGTCACCACGGCCCTGCAGTTCCTGCCGATGCTCCTCTTCGGCCTGTACGGCGGAGTGATCGCCGACCGCTACCCGAAGCGGCGCCTGCTCCTCGTCAGCCAGGCCGCGCTCGGCCTGTGCGGGCTCGCGCTCGCCGCCCTCACCCTCTCCGGACACGTCCAGGTCTGGCACGTCTACCTGATCGCCTTCCTCCTCGGCATGGTGACGGTCGTCGACAACCCGGCCCGGCAGTCCTTCGTCTCCGAGCTGGTCGGCCCCGACCGGCTCCGCAACGCGGTCTCGCTCAACTCGGCCAACTTCCAGTCCGCCCGGCTCGTCGGCCCCGCCGTCGCCGGCGTGCTGATCGCCGGCGTCGGCAGCGGCTGGGCCTTCCTCATCAACGGCCTCTCCTTCCTCGCCCCGCTGACCGCCCTGTGGCTGATGCGCACCTCCGAGCTCCACAAGGTGGAGCGCGCCCCGCGCGGCAAGGGCCAGCTCCGGGAGGGCCTGCGGTACGTCGCCGGGCGCCCCGACCTGATCTGGCCGATCGTCCTGGTCGGCTTCATCGGCACCTTCGGGTTCAACTTCCCGATCTGGCTGACCGCCTTCTCCGACGAGGTCTTCCACGTCGGCGCCGGCACGTACGGCTTCCTCAACACCCTGATGGCGGCCGGCTCCCTCGCGGGCGCCCTGCTCGCGGCCCGGCGCGGCTCGACCCGGCTGCGGATGCTGGTGATCGCCGCGGGCGTCTTCGGCGCCCTGGAGATCGCGGCGGCGTTCTCGCCGTCGTTCTGGCTCTTCGCGCTGCTGCTCGTGCCCATCGGCATGATCGGCCTCACGGTCAACATCACCGCCAACTCGGCCGTCCAGATGGCGACCGACCCGGTCATGCGCGGCCGGGTGATGAGCCTCTACATGATGGTCTTCGCCGGCGGCACGCCGATCGGCGCGCCGCTGCTCGGCTGGGTCACCGACACGTACGGCGCCCGCGTCGGCTTCGCGACCGGCGGCCTGGTCTCCCTCGCCGCGGCGGCCGTCATCGGCCTGATCCTGGCCCGGATCGGCAACCTGAGGCTCGCGATGGCCTGGCGCCACGGCCACCCGAGCCTCCGCTTCGTCCCGCGCGCCGCACCGGAACGACTGGCCGCGGCGGCCTGATCCGCACCGTTCCGCCGGAGGGCGGGGGGGGGGGTCGCCCCCGGGGCCCCCCCCCCCCCCCCCCGCGCCGCGCAGCTGGGCG